>CAJMQA010000169.1 GCA_905215395.1 uncultured bacterium
TTACCAATTGATGTTACCCCTTCATTTCCTGTAGCCCAATATGCCTGAGGATCATTCAAATTATTTGCCACCGGATTTGCATACCAATTTTTACCCTCCTGAGTCCAGATATCAAAGTTCAAATTCGGAATAGTCACAATTTTTTCTGTGGTGAAAGTTGCCTCATTACTGGTTTGCCCGTCAGCGACAATTCTCCATAAATAGGTTGAACCATCTTGCAATCCCGATAAACGAGCCTCAAAAGTTATGCCACTAGTCATCTTCACTGCATCCGCAGGCAAAACATTCCAATTACTTTCTCCCGATTTTTTGTATTCAATCGTTGGAATAAGACCTTGTTTTACTCCGCCGGTAACAGTCGCATGGCGAGCCCACACATCGGCATCCCCAGTAGAACCGATCGAAACAGTTTGAACGATATCAACCGTCCACTCCTGAAAATATTTTCCCAGACGGCATACAATAAATTTTCTAGGACGGGAAAAATCACTCACAGTTTTCGGATCAGGCACCACAGTCGCCCCCGCTCCTCCCAATTCCAAAGAGTCTATTTGAATTTGATTCAATGACTGCTCCTGAGAGACATAAATCAAAACCGTTTTATTCGGTTCGTCGACAATTGCCTGACCGACCTGATTTACAACTTTAATTGAGCGGTCAATCACTTGCTTCACCCTGACTGTCCACTTATAATCCTGATAAGTCTGCAATAAAAATGACACCGGTTTTGAAAACCGCACTCTCGTATTAGCCGAAGAAGGCAAAGCCTGCAAGGAATCAAAACCTAAACGGGGAAATTTAATAAATTTAACGCAAGCCGAAGAGTCAGGAACTACAATAGCATCCTCTGAGATTTTTAATTTTACAATCTTCAGACTATCCAGATCCACCTCTCCTCCAACCGTTATATCCACCTGCCGCAAATTAGCATCGATCACAGTCTCTCCCTTTTGGCCTTCAACTGCCATATCCAGAATATTTCCGGGAATATAGGGATAAGGCACATCATTTTTTATACATGCCGACAAACAAAACAAACAGAAACACCAAAATATAATCTGTATCTTCATCTATTCTAGATATAAAAGGTCATACCAATATTAAGCGAGAACAAATCAATTTTAAAGTTACCGGAGTTTTTATGAAAACTTCCCGATTCTACCTGATTCCTGCTCTGATTAATCCACTTAAAATCAAATCCCATCACACCTACCGAGACTTCCACAGCAGAATAATTGGTAACAAAAGCAGCCAAGCCCGGAGCGATTCCGACCTGAATATTATGAGTAGTCTGATAAGAACCTGTTTTATCATTTCCTTTCCCTGAAGTTTGTTTGCCCTGTCCATACCCATATGACAGCCGGGCTTCATTAAAAAAACCAAACACCTTACTTCCGCCTAAGCCCATATAAGTACGTAAAAAACCGGAAGCCATAAAACTATGTTCCAAAAAATTCTGGTCGGAAACATTAAAATTCAAATCATCTCCTAAATCCAAATCAATATTCTCTAAGTTGACATATGAACGTGCATAAGCTAAACGTAGCCCTGCTGCCGTATTATCGGCAAAGAAATATCCGGCAAAAGGACTGATTTTAAAAGTATATCCATCTCCGTTCAAATCTTTCATCACTAAAAATTTAAAATCACTGCTACGTAATTCCGAATACGACAAGGTTGTACCCACAAGCCAAGCTCCCTTCGGAACAAAAAGGCCTGATTTTATTTCCCGGTCGAACTTTAATTGTGCCTGACCGACACCCACACAACTTATAAAGCACAAAACAGTCAGAAATAATCTTTTCATCTACTTAAAATAAATCAATTCGAACTCATCAACCCAAAGCGTACTGCCTCCACCAACCTGCCCAACTACTTTTGAACCTTCGAAATCGCCTCCATAACGGCTCGAGGTTGCCACGATCGTGATCTTTGCAGGTTTAGCCTTCAGGTCTGTATAATTGATATCTATGGAAAATGGAGTATAACTAGTAACCTCCTCTGTTCCTACAAATTCCCCAAATCCTATTTCTTTACCACCTGCATCCCACAAACGGACATAAATATTACACTGATCTGTTGTCAGATTCCCAGGCTTAGAGCCTTCATTAATAGGCTGGGGAATATATTTATAATAACCGGTTAATTTCACTGGACGGGCTCCCGTATAAGGCCGTCCAAAAGTGACACTGGCAGAAGGATTTGTCAATTTTGTACTAAACTCTCCAACAAATAAATTGCCTGCAGCAGATTTAGCCACCATAACTCCGGTAAGAGTCGTCAGTTTTGCTGCTTTACCTCTATAAGCATCTTCACCGCTTACGGGAACTGTATTATTAGATTTTCCTGCAGTTTTAACCCCCTCATTACCCGTCGCCCAATATGAATTTTTCCCGTCTGCATTAGGATAACCATTATTCCAGGTATCGAAATTCAGATTAGGAATTTCCTGATAGCTCTCGGTCGTAAATACTCCGCCAGCCCCTACTCTAACTCCACAAGCAATCCGGTAATTATAGCCTGTACCAAAATCCAGTTTCAATGTCTTAGCTGAATAGGATCCATCTTCTTCCAAAGTTGCGTCTACCGATTGCCATTCAGAATCACCAACTTTTTTATATTGAAAAACGATAGGATCAGATGCATTGGTCAAATCTGAAGTTCCATACAAATAAGCAAATTGTCCCCAAGCATCAGCATCTCCGGTATGTAAATCAGGATCAGCATCTGAAGTCAAGGGCACAGTAATGTTTACAATGTAATTATGAGTCGTCTGATCAACTGTTATGTTAAAATCCCCCGTCCCTTCATCAGTCACATCATAATTGATCTTATAATGATAGCGACTTTTTACATCCATTATATTTCTTGGAAAAGTAAATGATTTATCATCCGTATTCGTCAAACTTAAAGTAGCAGTAATCGAAGCTGCCGGAAAATAAGCATTACGGTACTCATCCTGCACAAAATCAACTGAACCATATTTATTTGCTACTTTACAAGTATATGCTTTAAAGTTCTTCCTGAAATTATCTGTATAATGTACAGAAACCATACATTGAGCCAATTTACAAACGACCTCTACCGGTTTCGCAACATCTTTTTCTACAGATACTTCTATCTGTCCAGAATAAAACAATGGAGCATTAAATCCCACAATAGTAGTATCTTTATCAACAGAATAAGCTTTTACAATATAATGACCGGTAGGAAATAATAAACTTTGTCCCCGTAAAAGTGTCCAATCATCGACATGTTTAATTACAACTCCATCTTTCAGGATATCGAGAGCCAGTCTATCAGTTATTTCACTTTCTGCTTTAGTTTCCGGAATAACAGTCTTATTCAGTTCAACAGACGAAAATTGCAAATACCCAAAGCCATCTTTTGATTCACTTTGGCAAGCAACCAACAATAAACCCAATAAAATATATATTATATCTTTCATCATTTTATATACTTTGGATTATTAATCTGTCACTGTCACCACTAAATCGCCGGTAACCTCAGTATCTCCTCCATCTCCTATCTTAATGGAAAAAGTATATATCCCCCCCCCTTCAAAAAGACTCAACATCTGCATAAAAGCAGAGACATCAAATAAATAAGAAGTTTTTCCGGCTATGATTTCTCCCTGCTCCAACAATCCGGTTGTAAATAAAATTTCCGGCAATTCATCAGGCTTTGTCAAATCAAACAACCTCAATCCCAAATCATCCATACTCCCATCAAACTCCTGATTCGTACTCTTTATACCTACCTCCAGTTTCTTTATTCCATTGGGGGCAATAATATTTACCTGAACAGTAGGATATTTCGTTTCGTCAACAGCTGTTTCAGATACACTAAAATGATATGCGGCAGGTAAACCAGTCACTCTTATCGTTGTTTCGTCCGGATCAGGTTCCGGATCGGGATCAGGATTACCTCCTCCTCCCGGATTAAACACTATATTCTCTGTCGGAACTTCCACCATCAGCCCGGTTTCATGCATAGTCAGATCAACCGCCATATTCAACTTTATCTGTGTTGTAGGATCAATAGAAGGTTCATCCCCTGCTCCAATACTTACGGTAAACTCATCCCCGGATACCAATTTATCATTTCCTTCGGCATCTACAGGTTTAATCACAGTATAGTTCTGGGCAATCTGATTATTCGTATTAGTTGTTGCTTTTACTGTCAACAGAACACTATTTTTTTGAACAGGGACTTTAAAGTAAAAAGTTTTACCTTCATCTTTCTTATCATACACTTTCACACCACCGTCCCCATTGGTTACCGTAATGGCATAATCATCTTTAAACTGTTGCTTAAAATCACTTTTAAAAGCAATGGTTACAGCTATATTTTGTAATTTACAAGTTGTATTTACTTTCGTTGTCTTGCCCGGTAAAATCTCAAACTCAGTAACACCTTTAAAATAAGGTCGTTCAGAAGCATTTACACCACTTCCCTCATAATTATAAGCAACAACTTTATATTTTCCTGCCAAAAGCTTTATTTGTCCTTCACGTTGTAAATCTGCATATGAATCGTAATGTCGTACAGACGCATTCGTTATTGCATCTACAATGTCCACTGTATAAAGCGTAGGATCGATATCATTCTGATCAAAAATTGCTTTTGACTTAACAGGCGAAGCCATATCCAGAGTCATGTATCCATTATTTTTCTGTTCTTCCTTGGCGGGTAACTTTTTCAGTTCATCTCTCATTTCACACGAACTAACAATAAATATCAGCAGGCTCAAACCAATCAATATATAACTCTGATTCTTCATAATCTCTTTGTTTTCTGTTTAATTTCCAACTTCTGTATTTTCTCCCGGTAAAAATTCATCAGGCAAAATGACTGAAATATCTTCTGTGGTGACACTCCCGTCAATAGTCACTGTAATTCCTTCTATTTTTCCTCCTTCAATATTGACTAACTTCGGTTTTATGGTAATTGTCAGGAAATCCCGGGGATTAATAGTTATAGTCTGAGCACCGAAGTCTTTGGGACTGACATTTATCCCCTGCTTATCTTTCAAACCAAAAGTAATAGTCAAAGATTCTCCGGCAGCATCAGCTTTAAAAAATGCATCTTTATCGACATCCTCCTGCGACATCACAAAAGGTTCATTCAGGTGTTTCGTTTTCAAATTTACTTTACACTCTGAATAATAATCAAAAAAATTACCTTCGAATTTGATTTTTACTTTAACATTGGCAGGAACGCAAACCAATTGAACCATACGGTTATCACCCTTTACCAGATTAAAGTTGGCAGAACCCTCTACATAAAGTTTGTCATATCCTACAGGTACATTTTCACCATAAAAGGCGCGGATAGAATAATTACCCGGTTCCAGCTTCTTCTCCAGTTCCATTTCGCCGAATCTGACTGTTTCCATGACAGTTCCGTCCTTTGAAAGCTCTACAGTATAATTATCCACATTCAGATAAGCAGACTGATCCACAGCTTTAGTCCTGGCAAAAGATGAATCCGCAGAAATATCCAGACTAAAAGTTCCCTTTTCCTCATCAGAAATACCACTTTCAGAATGGCAGGCAGCCATCAGCATCATGCTGAAGACCATTACATACAGTTTACTCATAAATTTCAAATTAATGCTCATTTTAAATTTTTGCTGGCATCTATGAAATACGTCTTTTCTTTCAAAAAGGTATATCTCCATTTTTATTATCCTGAATTATATACTTGCAAAAAATGTGCCGAAATTAAAATAAATATTAAAATATATAAAATAATGGATTTATTTTATAAGAAAAGGTGGTTCTACAACCTATTACTTGTCACTCATACAATACTGATACAATCCCTTGGCAGCATCCTCTAATAAATCCAGCACCAATTCGAAGCCCTGGGCACCTTCGTAATAAGGATCGGGAACTTCGCGGTAAGAAGTTTTTTGCTGACAGAAATCCGTCATCCTGAAAATTTTAGCTTTTTCAGCCTCGCTCACAGCCAAACGTTTCAAAGCTATAATATTCTGATCATCCATACCGATAATCATATCGAAGTCCTGAAAATCTGCAGTAGCATAAAAAGTACGGGCTCTGCTGTCCAGGTTATACCCTCTACAGGCCGCATGCCGGCGCATACGTTCATCCGGCAAAGAACCGGCATGTCCGCTATATAAACCTGCCGAATCGATATAAAAATCATTCTCTTTCCCTTTCTCTTTCACCAAAGCTTTGAATATAGCCTCAGCTCCCGGAGAACGGCAAATATTTCCCAAACAGACAAAAAGAATCTTTTTCATCTCAATTGAATAGAGAATCTACAAATTCTTCCCGGTCAAAAACTTGCAGATCTTCCATCTTCTCCCCAATTCCAATGTATTTTACAGGAATTTTAAACTGATCCGAGATACCGATCACAACCCCGCCCTTTGCAGTTCCGTCTAATTTTGTAATGGCCAATGCATTAACTTCTGTAGCCAAAGTAAATTGTTTTGCCTGTTCATACGCATTCTGGCCTGTAGATCCATCCAATACTAATAATACCTCATCAGGTGCAGCCGGTAATACCTTTTTCATGACATTCTTGATCTTGGTTAACTCATTCATCAGGTTGATTTTATTATGCAAACGACCTGCTGTATCAATGATAACCACATCCGCATGATCAGCTTTAGCTTTATTCAATGTATCGTAGGCTACCGAAGCCGGATCTGCCCCCATACCCTGCTTCACAATAGGCACTCCCACCCGTTCTGCCCAGATAACCAACTGATCTACAGCAGCAGCACGAAAGGTATCAGCAGCCCCCAAGACAACCTTCTTACCTGCTTCCTTAAACTTATAAGCTAATTTTCCTATCGTAGTGGTTTTCCCCACTCCATTTACACCCACTACCATAATGACATAAGGAAGACCATTTCCAGGTAATTCAAACGATTCATTGTGCTGAGCGGAATTTTCTTCCAGCAATCCGACGATCTCTTCTTTCAATACCTTATTGAGTTCATCAACCCCCATATATTTATCACGTTCCACCCGTTCTTCAATACGTTGAATAATCCGGACTGTTGTCTCAACTCCAACATCTGAAGTGATCAGGACCTCTTCCAGATCATCCAGAACCTCTTCATCCACTTTGGATTTCCCCACCACAATACGGGCCAGCTTTTTAAATACACTCTCTTTTGTCTTTTCCAACCCCTTGTTCAGGTTCTCTTTTTTTGCCTTTCCAAATAATCCGAATAAAGCCATTTCTTCTAAAATAGTATAAAATTTGAAAGCCCTAAATTACAAATAATTTCAATATTGCAACAATAACATTTATAAATATTTATCTCTCTCCTTATCACTTTCTGACTTCCAAATACTCTTTCTTGAAAATTTTTACACATAAAACAAAAATTGCTAACAATAAAGGCCCGAAAATTACTCCCATAAATCCGAATACCGACAATCCGATAACAACCCCGAATATCGTTATTAAGGGATGAGTATCAGCCATTCGTTTCTGCAAAACAGAACGGATCAGATTATCTGCATTAGCCACCACAACAATGCAATAAACAGCCAATCCTATAGCCATCCCCCAATGCCC
>CAJMQA010000170.1 GCA_905215395.1 uncultured bacterium
GGTGCTGACGGGCAAATTCCATCAGCCAGGCAGCAATCTTTCCTTCTTTTTTTGAAGGTCTGGGAATCTGACAAATCTCTTCGAAATATCCCCAGACAGCCTCTGGCTTTAATCCTTTAAAAATTTCCATAATCTTATGATATAATTTTAAACAAAACAGACATGATGAATCAATTCATCATGTCTGTCAATTTCTTAATGACCCAAATACAGGATTTAATTTCCTGCGGAGCTATCGTAAAAGTCAAATCAACATGTACCTGCTCCTCAATACCAGTCAATACCTTTCTGGCCTCGACACCCTTGTCAGTCAATACAACATAATTATTCCGCCTATCCTCCTGACACATCTTACGCTGCACGAATCCACGTTTGGTCAAAGTATTCAATAATTTTGTCACATTATATTTATCTTTCTGCAATCTCCTGGATATAGTCTGCTGATTTACATTATCTTCAGCCCATAACACCTGTAACAGTTCATACTGTTCCCGGCTCAGATCATATCCGGCTTTCAGAAATTCACGGTTCAAAATTTTGGTATATCCTCTTTCAGCTTTACTGAGATAAGATACTAATTCTCTGACATCATTCATAGCCTATGTTGCGTTTTATACTATTCGCAAACATACGGTTTTTTTTTATAAATACAAATTTATTTACAACATTCGCCGTTCTCGTAATAATTTTCAGCCTGCAAATAACGGAAAAAAACATCTGAATTCGGATACCCTGCAGCTCTCAGGCAATCGGTCACAATACGCGCCACCTCAGCCTGAACTTCACGGGGACGTTCAAAATAATCCACCTCTACATAGGGCCAGTCATTCCCGCTTTTAATAGCCGTATCTTCAACTACACTGGAATGAATAAACTCAAATACAAGATGTTCGCGGGGACATCCTATAGTCTCCTGAATTCTGTCTGCCATCTGACGGCTCACACCTACCATCTTAGAGGCTTCCACAAAATGAAATTTAAAAAAAGGCACAACCAATAATTTTTCCGGTTAAACATAGTTTTATACTGCAAAGGAATAATTTATCATCCATCATAAAGAACGGAACTGTTCAAAAAACCAGGGAATAGTCTCGTTCACTTTCTTTACCACTTCCACTAAAGGCAAGTTCATCTGCCCTCCGGCAGCATTCAAATGTCCTCCTCCGTTAAAAAAAGCTTTAGCCCATTCATTCACAGGTACCTTCCCCTTCGAGCGGAAAGATAATTTTACCCTTTCCTTACGTTCCGTGATCTGGACAGATACACACACATTGTGTACCGACAAAGGAATATTCACCAATCCTTCCAAATCCCCGTCCTTATAGTTATACCGCTCCAACTCCTCCCTGCTGATAGGCATAATGGCCACCGGATAGTGCGGATTCACCTGCAACTTATTCAACAGCACGTTTCCGATTAACCTCAGACGGGATAAATTATTCATCTGATAAATCCGCTCGTGAATATAAGCTTTATCCAACCCCTGTTCCAGCAAATCTGCAATAATCCGGTACGTCTCCGGACGGGAAGAGTTGTGATTCAATCCTCCGGTATCTGTATTTATTCCGGTGTATAAAGAATTTGCCATATCCGGATTGATGATTTCTCTTCCCCAAATACCTGAAATAACTGTATACAGTAATTCACAGGTCGAAGATACCCGGGTATCAGAAATCACATAGTCCTGTACATCCGGCTCAGGATGGTGATCAATAATAATACGTTCCGCTCCGGCACTGGCAACCCAAGGTTCCAGATCCCCTTCCCTTTTCACTGTATTATGATCCAGCATAAAAATAAGATCAGCCTCCGCAATAAGACGCCTGCACTCTTCTGCCTTATCCTGATAAGAAATAAGTTTCGGTATATTTTTCAGGAATCTCAGATATTCCGGCATATAGTCACAAGTCAGGATATGCCAGCTGATATCCGCTATACTCAACGCTTCCGACAATGCCGAACATGAGCCGGCAGCATCTCCATCCGGAGAAATATGTGGTATAATAACGACTTTCAGCTCAGGGCAGCTCAACCGTTCTTTCAATTTCTCTATCGTCTTCTCTATTTGTTCCATGTTATTAATATACCTATAACGCTCCTGTTTTGTTAAGGATACAAAGATAAAATTATTATTCCATTCAAATACTTCCCAAGAAAGTATTTTGAATTACCATAAATCAATAAAACACAAAAAGGGCTGCCTGACAATGAAAAAGTCAGACAGCCTTATATATGGATCATCCCTACTCCCACTCTATAGTTGCTGGTGGTTTTGAACTGATATCATAAACTACACGGTTGATCCCTCTTACAGTATTTATAATCCGGTTAGATACTCTCGCCAAGAATTCGTAAGGCAAATGACACCAATCGGCAGTCATGCCATCCGTAGATTCTACAGCCCTCAGGGCAACTACACTCTCATAAGTACGCTCATCCCCCATTACTCCGACACTCTGCACTGGCAACAACATAACTCCAGCCTGCCAAACCTGATCATACAACCCCTCTTCCTGAAGCATAGAAATAAAAATATGATCAGCTTCCTGTAACAAACGTACTTTTTCAGCGGTAATCTCCCCTAAAATACGGATAGCCAGTCCCGGTCCCGGAAAAGGATGACGCTGCAGGAATTTATCAGCCAGACCCAAACTTTTTCCTACCCGGCGGACTTCATCCTTAAACAATAAACGTAAAGGTTCCACCAGCTTCAATTTCATATAATCGGGCAATCCACCTACGTTATGATGTGACTTTATGGTCTGGGAAGGTCCGTTTACCGAAAGGGATTCTATCACATCCGGATAGATAGTTCCCTGACCCAGCCATTTAGCATCCTTAATCTTACCGGCCTCCTTGTCGAATACATCTATAAAAGTACTCCCGATGATTTTCCGCTTTTTCTCAGGATCTGTGACTCCTGCCAAACGCCCCAGAAATAAATCTCCGGATTCAGAACCAATGACATTCAATCCTAATTCCTTGTAATTTTCCAACACATTTTTATATTCATCTTTCCGGAGCAAACCGTTGTCAACAAAAATACAGGTCAGATTTTTACCTATGGCACGGTGCAACAACATAGCAGCAACAGTAGAATCAACCCCTCCCGACAAGCCCAGAATGACCCGGTCATCTCCCAATTGCTGTTTCAACTGGTCAACTGTCGTCTCAACAAATGAATCCGGAGTCCAATCCTGCCGGCATCCACAAATGTCTACGACAAAATTCTTCAATAACTGAGTTCCCTCTGTACTATGATAAACCTCTGGATGAAACTGTATTCCGTATGTTATTTCATTCTCCACTTTAAATGCAGCATTAGCTACATCTTTGGTACTTGCAATGATCCGACAGTCTCCGGGCAACTTTTCAATCGTATCTCCATGAGACATCCATACCTGCGAATGACTGCTTATACCACTGAATAGGTCGCTATTCTTATCTACATACTCCAAATTAGCCCGTCCATATTCACGTTTATTACAAGCCTGTACCTCTCCTCCAAAATTATGGGCTAAATATTGTGCACCGAAACACACTCCCAACAAAGGCAATTTTCCTTTTATACGGCCCAGATCAGGACGTGGAGCTTTTTCATCCCTCACAGAAAAGGGACTACCGGAAAGAATCACTCCTTTCACGGTTGCATCCAAAGCCGGATAGTGATTGTAAGGATAGATCTCGCAATAAACATTCAGTTCCCGAACCCGCCTCGCAATCAACTGGGTGTATTGCGAACCAAAGTCCAATATCAAAATTTTTTCCTGCATGTTGTTCGTTTTGATTTGAGGTGCAAAGATAAATTTTTAAAATTAAAGGGAAAAGGTTAAACGTAAAAAGTTGAAAAGCAAAAAAAAGTATATCTTTATCCGAAACAAAACGTATGATAATTTCAGAATAAACCCGGTTACTTATGCATCACCATCACACAAGACTCGGTTTTAAATCCAAATTCGGTGCCATTGCAGCCTTGGCAGGTTCGGCTGTTGGTTTGGGAAATATCTGGAAATTCCCTTATGTAGCGGGCACTAACGGCGGAGGTGCTTTTCTTCTGGTCTATATATTTTTTACGATAGCTATCGGATTTCCGGTCATGTTAGCTGAATTTTCCCTGGGACGCCGTTCACAGCAGAATCCCTTTGGTACTTTCCGGGTCCTGGCACCAGGAACAAAATGGATTTGGTTTGGCCTGCTATCCATCCTGGCAGCAGCCCTGATTCTTTCTTTTTATGGTACAGTTTCCGGTTGGACACTGGAATATGTATGGCTTTCACTGACAAACTCTTTCAAAGGGCAAGACGCAGAAAGTATACAAACGATATTCAATAATTTCATCTCCCATCCCTACAAGGCCGTACTCTGGCAAATCGGTTTTATGTTCCTGACAGCAGCCATTATCATGGGAGGAGTACAAAAAGGAATCGAAAGATATTCCAAAATTATGATGCCGTTACTTTTTATCATCATCATTGCACTAAGCATCAATTCTATGACATTAACAGGATCGGCAGAAGGATTAAAATTTCTCTTTTTTCCGAAATTCTCAGATCTGACAGCAAACGGAATACTGGCAGCACTTGGTCAGGCTTTCTTTTCACTTTCAGTGGGAATGGGAATACTATTGACATATGCTTCCTACATTCCTAAAAGTGACAACCTGACCGGTATTTCTTTAAAAGTTATAGCAACAGACACTCTGGTTGCAATTTTAGCCGGAATCGCTATTTTACCGGCAGTCTTTTCCTTCCACATTGATCCGCAAGCCGGTCCCGGACTGGTATTTCTGGCCCTTCCCAAAGTTTTTCAGGGACTTCCTGCCGGACAGGTCTGGGCTATTCTCTTTTTTATACTGCTGACTTTTGCAGCTCTGACATCAGCCATATCATTACTGGAAGTACCTGTTGCCTATCTGGTAGAAGAGAAAAAGATGAAACGTCCTGTGGCGACCATTATCGCAACTTTAAGCATTACTTCCATCGGAATTTTCAATACTCTCTCTTTCGGCCCTTTGCGGGAAGTACGGATTTTTGGAATGAGTATATTTGATGCCACCGATTATTTATGCTCCAATCTCTTGCTCCCGCTGGGCGGAATCCTGATCTGTATCTTCGCCGGATGGTATCTGGACAAAGCCATCCTATACAGCGAAATCAGTAATGAAGGGAAGCTAAAAATCCACTTTTTCAAAATCTACACCTTCATTCTGAAATACATCGCTCCGGTCTGTATCCTCATGATTTTATTGAATGTTCTCGGAATACTGAAATAAATAGCAGGTTTAAATGGTCATTCCCAGCGTTCCGGAGTTTATTGGCTCTGGGACTGCCAGATTCAGACCACTTTTCAAAGTTGCACTGCCAGAGGTTTTCCGGATAAAAGAAACCTGTATTATTAAAGCGAAATTATTTCAGTTCTTCAGCCAGAAATTTTCCGGTTTCTGACTTTTTGACTTTGGCTACTTCCTCGGGAGTCCCCACAGCAACTATTCTTCCTCCCTCCTTACCTCCTCCGGGCCCCATATCAATCAGGTAATCCGCCACCTTGATGACATCCATATTATGCTCAATTATAATCACGGAATTTCCCTTGTTTACAAGTTTCTGTATAACATCCAACAATATATTCACATCCTCAAAATGCAAACCTGTTGTCGGTTCGTCCAGAATATAAAGCGTTTTACCGGTATCCTTTTTAGCCAATTCGGTAGCCAGCTTGATACGCTGTGATTCTCCTCCGCTTAAAGTAGTACATTGCTGCCCCAGTTTCACATACCCCAATCCCACATCCTGCAATACTTTCAATTTTTGTTGCAGATAAGAAACATTTTCAAAAAATTCCACAGCCTGGTTAATCGTCATGTTCAATACATCACCTATAGATTTTCCCCGGTACCTCACTTCCAAAGTTTCTTTGTTGTAACGCTTACCATCACAGGCTTCACAATGTACGTATACATCCGGCAGAAAATTCATCTCTATGGTTTTCACTCCGGCTCCTTTACATTCTTCACAACGTCCTCCGACTACATTAAATGAAAAACGCCCTGCCCCATATCCACGGATTTGCGCTTCCGGTAATTTCTCATATATTTTCCGGATATCTGTAAAAATTCCGGTATAAGTAGCCGGGTTAGAACGTGGAGTCCGGCCAAGCGGACTCTGGTCCACAACTACCACTTTATCCACATTTTCAATGCCTCCAATGGCTTTATACGGTAAAGGATTCGTTACTGCCCTATAAAATTTTTCAGACAATATCGGATGTAAAGTACCATTGATCAGAGAAGATTTACCACTTCCACTCACACCTGTTACGCATACCAGCATCCCCAGGGGGACAGACACCGTCACATCCTTCAGATTATTTCCCGTACACCCTTTCAATGTCAGGAATTTCCCGTTTCCTTCCCGCCGTTTCTCCGGTATTTTTATTTTTTTGGTTCCGTTCAGATACTGCGCAGTAAGGCTATTGCTCTTTTTGATGTCGGTAATCGTACCGATAGCAGTCACCTCCCCACCTCTACGACCGGCTCTTGGCCCCATATCCACAATATAGTCCGCACTTTCCATCATTTCCCGGTCGTGTTCCACAACAATCACAGAGTTCCCATTATCCCTCAGTTGCTGCAAGGAACGTATCAGCCGGCGGTTATCTTTCTGATGTAAGCCAATACTCGGCTCATCCAGAATATACAATACATTTACCAGTTGTGACCCGATCTGCGTAGCCAGACGAATACGTTGCGACTCTCCTCCCGACAAAGTCATGGACTGACGGTTCAGGGAAAGGTATTCCAAACCCACATCCAGTAAAAATTTCAGACGGGTACGGATTTCCTTAAAAATTTCCCCGGCAATCTGCCGTTGTTTATCTTCCAGCTGGTTTTCGGCTGTACATACCCATTCATATAAATCGCTCAATTCCATATTAGCCAATTCGGAAATATTTTTACCTGCAATCCGGAAACTCAGGGATTCCTTGTTCAATCTCTGTCCTTCACATACATCACATTTGACAACCGAGATAAACTGCTCTGCCCACTTGTTAGCCTTTTTAGAGGTAGTATTTTCCTCCTGCATGGTCACATATTTGATAATTCCCTCAAAATTATAAAGTGAATTGGAAGAAACCCCCAAGGCCGTATTTTCCAGACGGATCTGCCCCGGATAGCCATACAAAATATCTGTAAGCGCTTCTTCCGACAACTCTTTGATCGGAGTGTGCAACTCATAATCATGCTTCTTCAAGACAGTTTCTATCTGCCAGAAAAGTATACTATTCTTATATTTCCCCAAAGGTTCTATAGCCCCTTCATAAACCGACAAACTATCATTCGGAATAATTTTCTTAATATCCACAGCATTTACATATCCCAGGCCTTTACATTTCGGACAGGCCCCATGAGGAGAATTAAAAGAAAAAGAATGCGGCGCCGGATCACGGTACGATATACCGGTATCCGGACACATCAGATGCCGGCTATAGTATTTAAGCTCATCACCGTCTATAGTCTTCACCATCATCACCCCTTTACCATGTTTCAT
>CAJMQA010000171.1 GCA_905215395.1 uncultured bacterium
TAAGTCTGGCTATTGCGGATGGCGTTCTGCAGGATTGAGGGATGTTTATCCCAGGGTTCTTTTTTCCCGAGATGTTTGTAATAGGAATCCTGAAGTTTTTTCATATGCTTTTGTACAGCTTCTTCTGCATATTGTTGCATTTCTGCATCCAGTGTGGTAGTTAGGATAAGACCATCCTTGTAGAGATTATAGTTTGTGCCGTATATTTTATTGTATTCGTCAATAATCCGGTTGGCGTCCTGCCGGATTTTTTCCCTCAGATATGGGGCCAGACCTGAATAGTGGTTGTCGGGTTTATATTCAAGGTCAAGCTCTTTTTGTTTCAGTTGTTCTCCTTTCTCTTCCTCCAGGAAGTTGTACTTGACCATCTGGCTGATGACGGTATTACGCCGGTTTAATGCCCTTTCCGGGTGAAGCCGCGGATTGTAACGGGAGGGACCTTTCAGCATTCCAATCAAGGTTGCAGCCTGGGGAATAGTCAGGTCTGAAGCTGAGGTCGAAAAATATTTTTGAGCGGCACTTTCGATGCCATAGGTGTTTTCTCCGAAAGAGACGGTATTCAGATATAAGGTCAGAATTTCGTCTTTTGTATAGAGGTTTTCCAGTCTGTGTGCGGTAAACATCTCTTTGATTTTAACGACTGGTATGAAGGTCACCTGTTGTTCATCACGTGGATAAAGATTTTTAGCTAATTGCTGACTCAGAGTACTTCCTCCTCCGGAACTGCGGTGGCCCATCAGGAAAGTTTTGAAAAATACCCTCAGTATACTGATTTTATCAACTCCTTCGTGTTCATAGAACCGGACATCCTCCGTTGCAATCAAAGCATGTTTTGCTGTTTCGGAAATATTATTGAAGTTGACGTTGGTCCTGTTTTCGATGTAATATTTTCCGATGATTTCACCATCTTCTGTATATAATACAGAAGATTCGTCATTCCGGATATTCCGCAATTCACTATAATCTGGTAGTTTTCCCCACAAACCGCAATATATGGAGTATACGAACAATCCTCCTGATAGTATGATTAACAATAGGAGAATCAGGATATATTTGAGTATTTTGAATTTATTTCCTTTACGTTTGGGAGATTGTTTTTTCCGGGTAGTTTTTCTTTTTTTAGTCATCATTTTATAAGGCTCAACATGGACTTACAAAGATAATAAAAAATGAGTGCTTCGTAGAGAGAGCACTCATTTTTACAAATATATGGATTGTTTAGCTTATTTCATGAGTTCAACCATGGCACAACGGTTCCAGTTATTGTGGTTCTGATAATATGGTTTTTCTTTTCCGACATATTCAATTTTCATACGGTCGGAACTGATTCCGTATTCTTTTTTCAACATATTGGCAACGGCTTCAGCTCTCTCTTGGGAAATCCGGAGATTAACGTTGATAGGACCAAATTTGTCGGCATATCCTACGATGCGGATTTTTGCGTCCGGATGGTTCTTCAGGAAAGTTCCGATGTTGTAGATCAGTGGATCATAGATATCCTGAACGACAGCACTGTTGAATTTGAACGGAATAGTGGAGGGGATAGAAGTATATACATCAACTGTTTCTTTTTCCACCGGTCTGATCACTTCTTTTTCAACTACCTGGATTTGTGGCGGACGATTTTGTAACTGGGTCACCTGATTGGCTAATACCAGATTAGCGGCAGCAAGTTCATCAACTACGGCTTGTTTCGGTGCGGTCCGGAAACCTCTGCCTTTGAAATAATAAGTAAATCCGGCTGTTAAACCTCCCAGACCATCGTTCGGGAATCCGCCTGTGGTTACCATCTTGTCATTGAAAATCATACCCTGGAATTCAATGTTGGCATCAAAACGTTCGGATAATCTGAATTTGCCTTGTACACCTCCATGAATCGTGAAGGATTGCTGGTGTTTTCTGGTCATACCGCCAACTCCGAAGAAAGGTACCAGGTCAAAAACACGATCCGGTTTATACTTCGCAAAAAAGTTGATCAAGCCAAACATAAAGTCTACATTCATATGCATATAGTGCATGTGTAACATACTCTCTGCATTTTCAGTGAAACCGTGGAGTGAACCACCACCGCCTTGCAGTCTCAATCCCCACCAGGGATTAAACATTTTACCCAGAGATAGTTCTGGCATAAAAGTGATGGTGTTTTTAAATTTTGCTTGCGAGGAGTGTTCTGCTAAAAATGCATTAGCTCCGAAATTGGCTGACACGAACCAGTTGTGCCAGAATGGGTTGGCTTCGAATGTCGTTCTATAGCCCGGGAGGCGTTGTTCCACAATTACTTCCTCAACCTGCCCTTGAGCCTTTGTAATTCCACATAGACCGGCAGCCAAAATAAATAACATTAATCCTTTTTTCATAACTTTTCTATAATTAAGTAACTCATAAAATTGACATTTTCTTTTTTCGTAGGAACGTGTCAATGAACTTGAATCTTCATAGTTAAACTTACCCGAGTAACGTAGTTTTGGCTTGCAGCGTTTCAAAATGATGAGAATATCACCCAGATTTTTATATTTTTTAACTTTTTATTTTTAAGCAAGCTATATTTTTACTATCTTTGATCTTCAGGAAATCGTATTAGTTTCAGCTCTGATAACAAGGATTTTCTATTAATTTACAATCGAATACATATATTTGAATCACTAATGGGTGAGATATCATCCGAGAAAATTTAAAAACATGTTAAACATTGCATTATTTGGTCCTCCGGGGGCGGGAAAAGGTACTCAGGCAAAAAAAATTGTTGAAAAATACAATCTGGCACATCTTTCAACGGGGGATATGATTCGGAAGGAGATTGCAGAGGAAACAGAGTTAGGAAAAATGGCTGCTGAAATAATCAACAGAGGAGAGTTACTTTCCGATGAATTTGTTGTGGAATTGATTGAAAACAGCATGGCTCAGTGCAAAGGCGTAGATGGATTTTTGTTCGATGGATTTCCCCGTACAGTTGCCCAGGCAGAGATTTTAGACCAGATGTTGGAAAAAGAAGGTCATCCGTTGAAGGGGCTGATATGTATTAATGTACCGTTTGAAGAGTTAAAACGCAGAATGTTGGAGAGAGCTAAAATTGAAGGACGTGCAGATGATAATGAAGAGGTGATTGAAAAGCGTTTCCGTGAATACAATGATAAAACTATACATGTAGCCAATCATTACCGGAAGAAAGGGGTACATGTTGATATTGAAGGTAATTGTCCGGTAGATGAAGTTTTTGCTTCGATCACGAAGGCTATTTCAGAGATGTAATAAAAAAAGAGACGATTTCGTCTCTTTTTTTATTGAAGGCAAAGCTTAAAACTTAGTTTTGTGCCAATCCTTTCCTTTCCAGTAAAGGTTCAATGCCGGGTTCCTGGCCGCGGAATTGTTTATAGAGTTTCATCGGGTCGTCTGAGCCGCCTTTGGAGAGGATGTTTTCCCGGAAAGCTTTAGCTTGCTCAGGGTTAAATACGTCTCCGGTTTCCTTAAAGGCTGCGAATGCATCAGCATCCAGCACTTCTGCCCAGGTATAAGCATAGTAACCGGCAGAATATCCGCCATTGAAAATATGTCCGAAATAAGGACTACGGTAACGGACAGTGATTTCCGGTATCAGGCCGATTTTGTTCAGGGTTTCTTTTTCAAATTTGCGGGCATCGATGGGTTCTGCATTCTTTATGGTATGATATGCCATGTCTAAGAGAGCTGCTGACATGAATTCTGTCACTACAAATCCCTGATTGAAATGACTGCTGTTCCGGAGTTTATCGATCAGTTCCTGTGGTATTGTCTCTCCTGTTTTCCAATGTTTGGCATATATTTTTAAAACTTCAGGATCTGCAGCCCAGTTTTCCATAATCTGGGAAGGTAATTCGACAAAATCCCGGGCAACAGATGTACCGGCTATGCTGGGATAGGTACATTCTGACAGCAATCCGTGCAAAGCATGACCAAATTCGTGGAAGAGGGTTGAAGCTTCATCGAATGTCAGTAGGGCAGGCATATCACCTGTCGGTTTAGTAAAATTGCATACATTCGTAATTACCGGCGTAGAATTTAATAAACCGGCCTGAGGGCGGAAAGCATCCATCCAGGCTCCGCTGCTTTTGCTGGCGCGTGGAAAATAATCTGCATAATATACTCCGATATGCTTGCCATCGGCATCCTTCACTTCAAAGGCAAGTGCTTCCGGATGGGGCAGGGGGAGATCAGTACGCTGTTCAAAAGTCAGTCCGTATAATTTATTGGCTACATAAAATGCTCCCTGACGTACCTGTTCCAAAGGGAAATATTGGCTTAGCTCGGTTTCATTCAGCCCGTATTTTTCTTTTTTCAGTTTTTCTGCATAATAACGCCAATCCCAGGGTGCTAGTTTAAATTTATTACCTTCTTTATAGATCATCTTTTGTAAATCTGCGGCTTCCTTTATGGAAATAGGTAAAGCAGCCTCCCAGATCTGGTTACAAAGCTTATAGACATTTTCCGGTTTTTTAGCCATATTATCATCTAATACATAGCTGGCATAGTCAGGGAAACCTAAGAGATTAGCTTTTTGTACGCGCAAGGATACCATTTTACTGATATTGTCCCAATTATTGGTGGTATTGTCGCGGCTTCCGCGGTTGATATAAGCTTTGTAGATTTGTTCCCGGAGATTGCGGTTGTCTGCATATTGTAAAAAGGGAATAATACTGGGATTTTGCAGTGTAAATACCCATTTCCCGTTCAGACCTTTTTCTTTGGCTGTTTCGGCAGCAGCTACAATAACACCTTCCGGAAGTCCGTTTAAATCCTCTGGCTTGTCAAGAATCAATTGATAGTCATTGGTTTCTTTGAGCTGATTGTCTCCGAATTTCAGACTAAGCAGAGCCAATTCATTATTTATTTTTTTTAGTTTTTCTTTATCTTCTACAGAAAGATTAGCTCCTCCGCGGACAAAATTATTGTAGTACTTCTTCAGTACCATTTCCTGTTCGGTAGTCAGATTTTCTTCATTATTGTAAACGGTCTTTATCCGTTCAAATAATTTTTCATTCAAATTAATGCCGTCAGTGTGATTGGTTAGTTCCGGCATGATCTCTTCGGCGATAGCATTCAGAGAGTCGTTGGTGTTTGCTTCACGCAAATTGAAAAAAACATAGGATACGTTATTCAGCAATTGTCCCGATTTTTCCATGGCCTCGATGGTGTTGGCAAAAGTGGCTGACTCCGGGTTATCGATGATGGCCTGGAGTTCAGCATTGTGCTGTTTGATTCCTTCCCGGAAAGCAGGCAGATAGTGCCTGTTCATGATTTTATCAAAAGGGGGGACTCCGAAAGGAGTGTCATACTGACTGAAAAACGGGTTGTCTGTATTAACTGTTTGATTGCAGGATTGTATGACAAGACCGGCAAAACAGATAAGATAAGTCATTTTTTTCATAGATGATTAAATAAGTTTGATGTTTATTGATGATCTGAAATTTATATACAAAAGTAATATTCGTTAGACATATACAAGAAGAAAAAAAAGGTTTTTCCGGAATTTGAAGAGTACATATTATTTTTTCCTAAAAAGTTGTGTTTTTTTTAAAACAGATTTGCTTATGTAAAAAAAAAGTCTTTTCTTTGCATCCTGTTTGGAAAGCGTTTATAAAATATTACTGAGAGATGTCAAGAGTTTGTCAAATAACCGGAAAAAGAGCAATGGGTGGAAACCATGTATCTCACTCTAAAAGAAGAGTAAAGAGAACATTCTCAATCAACCTGTTCAAGAGAAATTTTTATTGGCCTGAAGAAGACAGATGGATTCGCCTGAATGTTTCAGCTGATGGTCTTCGCCTGATTAATAAAAGAGGTTTAAGTGCATGTTTGAAAGATGCAACTGCTGCTGGATTAATTAAAACTATTTAAAATCACTGAAGATGGCAAAGAAAGCTAAAGGAAACAGAGTGCAGGTGATTCTTGAATGTACTGAACAAAAAGAATCTGGCGTACCAGGAATGTCTCGGTATATCACTACCAAGAACAGGAAGAATACTCCCGAAAGATTGGAACTGAAAAAGTACAATCCGTATTTGAAAAGAGTAACGTTACACCGCGAAATAAAATAATTGAGCTATGGCAAAGAAAGTCGTTGCAACATTGAAGACCGGAGAAGGCCGGGGTTATGCTAAGGTGATCAAGATGGTAAAATCTCCGAAGAGTGGATCTTATTCATTCAAGGAACAGATGATTACTTCTGATCAGGTAAAAGAATTCTTCAAGAAATAAGATATTCTTAAGATATAAAAAAAACCTTCTCGAAAGAGAAGGTTTTTTTATTTAGATGAAAAGGTTTACATTGGATTCTTCCGCCCGTTCCAGGTAGGTCGCCACACCTCCGATTTTCACTCCTTCCAGTAATTCTTCGGGTTTAATTCCCATGACGTCCATAGACATCTGGCAGGCAATAAATTCTATGCCGTTGTCCATGGCCTGACTCATTAGAGACTCCAGCGAATCGATTTTTTTGCGTTTCATGATTCCGCGCATCATTCCGGATCCAAGTCCGCCCATATTCATTTTAGACAAGGCTAATTTACGACTGCCGGAAGGTAACATCATCCCGAACATTTTTCCTGCCAGATCTTTTTTTACAGGACTTACAGGGGGACGTTTGATAACATTCAACCCCCAGAAAGTAAAAAACAGACTGACTTTACGTCCGGTTGAAGCGGCTCCGTTAGCAATGACAAATGAGGCCAGGGCTTTGTCCAGATCATCGCTGAAGACAACAATGGTTTTGCCTTCTTTTGCCTGATTGGCCGATAACTGAGCTTTTACTTCGCAATTTTCTCCTTTTTCCAGTACGGCTGTGATTATTCCCTGGGTTTGTTTTACATCCAATAAATGGTTTCCGGTCATTTTTGCCCACGCCTCTACATCTCTGGCAAATCCTGCATCTGTAACCTGTATTTCAAGTTGTTCTCCTGGTTTCAGTTGTTCCATTCCGGCTTTTAATTTCATGACTGGTCCGGGGCATTGGAGACCACAGGCATTTAAGCTTATTTTTCGAATCGGATCGGAAGCGGAGGGTTTATGGGATAACATTTCTGTCTCTTCAGGCAGATAATTCTGTTCGGCAGTTGTTACCTCATAAGTTTTCAGACCTCCGGTCAGGTTATAAACTGTAAATCCATGCTGTATCAGTATTCTGGATGCGATATAACCTCTTAATCCTACTGCACAGAATACAATAACCGGTTTGTCCCGGGGGAGTTCCTGAATATTGGACCGGATTTCATCCAATGGAATATTTAAAGCTCCTTTTATGGTATTCAGGGAACATTCTTCCCGGGTACATACATTGATCAGGGTTATGGAACTCTTGTCTGTTTCTTTCAGTTCACGCCAGCTGATGGTCCGGACTTTTCCGCTCAATATATTATCTGCGACAAATCCGGCCATATTTACAGGGTCTTTGGCAGAAGAAAAGGGTGGGGCGTAGGCTTGCTCCAGTTCCATCAGATCGTATATACTGCCTCCGGACCGTATGACTGCTGCAAGCATTTCCAGGCGTTTGTCGGTTCCTGTGTAAC
>CAJMQA010000172.1 GCA_905215395.1 uncultured bacterium
CCCCTTCCGCTGAATAACGAACTTTCGTTCGTAATGTTTACTTAAATCACTACAAATCTATGAAAAAAAATCGAAAGTATGTCTTCCGGCCCGGAAGACGTGTGTTAAAATTCCTGGAAATCATGCGGTTTGGAATTTATTTTTTATTATTTTTTACGTTTACTGTGAATGCGAATGGGCATGCGCAGAAAACAAAGATCACTTTGGATATAGAACAGAGTTCTATGCTGGACATTATCAAAGAACTCCAGAAAGCGGCAGACTGTCAGTTTCTCTATCGGGTTGATGAACTGGAAAAGTATGGGAAACAGGATTTAAAAGTACAGAACGCGAGCCTGGAAGAGGTGATGCAACAACTGTTACGGGATACTCATCTCACCTGGCGTCTGAAAGACAATGTGATTCTGATCAAAGCCGGAACAGAAGATTTGCCCGGAACTCCGCAAAAAATAAAGTTAATTAAGGGGATGGTCCGTGACAGCAGGGATGAGCATTTGCCCGGAGTAACCGTGTTGCTGAAAGGGACCTCTCTGGGATGTGTAACGGATGTCAATGGTGCTTTCAAATTTGAAATCCCGGAACAGAAAAATATGGTCCTGGTATTTTCCTTTGTAGGCATGAAAAAGAAAGAGGTGCCTTACCGGAATGAAGAAAATCTGTTGGTAACTTTGGAAGAAGATATTACAAAAATGGATGAAGTGGTGGTGACCGGATATGCCAATATCGACAAAAAAAGTTTTACGGGAGCTTCAGTTACCATCAACCGGGAAGAGTTGCTGAAAGTTTCGAAATCCAATGTACTGATGGCCTTACAGTCCTTTGATCCCTCTTTCCGGATTCAGAAAAACAATGAATGGGGTTCCGACCCGAATACCGTACCGGAGGTTTATATTCGTGGCCGTTCGGGGATCGGAGTGCGGGAGCTGGACAAGGATGTACTTTCCAAATCCCAGTTGGAAAACAATCCCAATTTACCAACTTTTATCCTGGACGGGTTTGAGGTATCGGTAGAAAAGATTTTTGATATGGATCCCAACCGGATTGAAAGCATCACTATTCTGAAGGATGCTGCAGCCACCGCTATGTATGGTTCCCGGGCTGCCAACGGGGTAGTGGTAGTTACAACTGTAGCCCCGAAACCGGGCCGGGTAATGGTTTCCTACTCTTTTACCGGAAGCCTGACTTTGCCGGATTTGTCGGACTATAATCTGGCCGATGCCCGGGAGAAGCTGGAAATCGAACGCCGGGCAGGTTTATATGATCCGGAAACTCATGTCGGAGGACATTGGGGAGCAATGAATGCCTATAACAGACGGTTGCAAAGAATTCAGGAGGGAGTGAATACGGATTGGCTGTCTATCCCTTTACACAACTCTTTTGAACATCAGCATAGTATTTTTATAGAAGGAGGAAATAAAGATTTGCGGTATGGCATAAAGGGAGTCTACCACAATACTCCCGGTGTGATGAAAGAGTCTTTCCGGAAACGGGCCGGAGCCGGTTTTTTCCTGGACTACCGCCTGAAAAATCTGCAGGTGACAAATGATATTTCTTACACATTTGTGAGAGGGGATGAATCGCCTTACGGGGATTTTTCGGATTACTCTAAATTGCAACCTTATGACCGGCCATACGATGAAAATGGGAATCTGATCAAGGTCCTGGAGTTTTCCAATGTGTATAACAGTTCGGAGTTGAATAATCCCCTGTATGAAAAAGAATTGAACAATTTCAATTACAATCAATACGATGAATTTGTCAATAATCTGCGCCTGAACTGGTATGTGACCGACTATCTGACCCTGAAAGGACAGTTTAGTGTGACCAAACAATCGCCTAAAAGTGAACGTTTTATAGATCCCATTTCTGCCCGGGTTTCTGTGAAGGATGCCGCCAAGGAGGATAAACATCTGGTGGGCGACCTTTATCTGACAATGGGGGATAAAGTGAAATGGGACGCCAATGCATTTCTCTATTTCCGCCGTAGCATATCCCGGCACCATATCAATTTAGCAATGGGAATCAATATCCTTTCTTCTAAAAGTCAGAGTTATTCGACCCATTACCGGGGATTTCCTTCCGGTAAATTACATTCACCGAATTATGCCGCAGAAATTTATTCCAGCAGCAAAAATGAAAATTTAAGCCGGATGTTCAGTGGGGTGGCCAGTCTGAACTATACATTTGACAATATCTATTTGCTGGATGCGGCAGCCCGTTTCGACGGCTCGTCCGAGTTCGGTTCCAATCAGAAATGGGCACCTTTCTGGAGTGCAGGAGCGGGTATCAATATTCATAATTATGCTTTCCTGCGGGGAAATGACAATGTTTCTATGCTGAAAATCAGAGGTTCGTACGGACAAACGGGAAAGGTGAATTTTGCTCCTTACTGTGCCACTACGATTTATGAGTCGCAATTTAAGGATAAAACCTGGTATTATACCGGTTACGGAGTGACCCTGAAGGCTTTGGGAAATCCGGATCTGACCTGGGAGACAACCAATAAACTGAATATCGGTATAGACCTGGAACTGTTTAAGCGCTTTATATATCTGGAGGGAAACTACTACTATCAAAAGACTGTGGACCTGATTACCGATGTAACGCTTTCAGCTTCTTCAGGCTTCTCTTCCTATAAAGACAATATGGGAGAGGTGGAGAATAAGGGGTTTGAATTGATGCTGCGGTTGAATCCCATAAACAGAGAAGACTGGAAACTGATGTTGTGGGGAAATATAGCCCACAACAAGAATAAAATATTGAAAATCTCTGATTCCCAGAAAGCTTATAATGAGCGGGTAAATGAATATTATGCCGATGCTGAATTTCTGGGGCAGGTGGGTTGGGAGGTCAATGATCCAAAGTTTGCCCGTCCGATTCCCAAATATGAAGAGGGAGGATCGCTGACTTCTATTTTTGCCATGAAATCGCTGGGGATAGATCCGATCAACGGGAAAGAGCTGCTGATGAACAGGGATGGCTCTGTGACTTATCAGTGGTCGGCTTCCCAGGAAATCATTGCAGGGAATACAGAACCGAAGGCACAAGGTGCTTTTGGGTTTAACCTGAGCTGGAAGAATTTATCCCTGTTTACCTCGTTTATGTATGAATGGGGGGCGCAGTCGTACAATACGACTCTGGTGAATGACGTAGAGAATGCCGATGTGGAAAATATGAATGTGGACAGACGGGTTCTGACCGACCGCTGGAATCAGCCCGGCGATATTGCCCCTTTGAAGGATATCAAGGACCGGGGGGTGATTACCTTACCGACAACCCGTTTTGTTCAGGACAATAATATATTGACGCTGACTGCCATAACCTTGAGCTATGACTTTCCGGAAAGAATATCGAATAAACTCGGCATGTCCATGTTACGCCTGGAAGCCAGTACGAATGATATTGCCAATTTTACAACTATCCGGCAGGAGAGAGGTCTGAACTATCCCTACGCCAAGCAGATTAATTTTTCTTTGAAAGCTAATTTCTAATGATAAAAGTAAGAGATATGAAACGATATAGATTATTGATATTCATTGTATCCTTCGCACTGAGCGGCTGTAATGCGTGGCTGGACGTTTCCCCGGAGGATCAGATCGGTGAAAAAGAACTGTTTGCTTCCGGCGAAGGGTACCGGAATGCTCTGAACGGGATTTACAAATCGATGGCAGAATACGATTGTTACGGACGTCATCTGACCTGGGGAATTCCGGACGCAATGGGACAGATGTACGCTCCCTGGAAACATTCGACAACTGTTGTCGCTGATTTGGAATATGGAGCGGCTCAATACAATTGGAACCAGGTGAAGATAAAACCGGTTATAGAAAATATCTGGTCCAAAGCTTACAATATTGTGGCCAATTGTAATAATATCCTCCGGAACATAGAGACGGCAAATCCGGATCAGTTTTCTTTGAAGAAAGCGGAAAAAAATATGATAGAGGGGGAAGCTCTGGCTTTGCGGGCTTTTATCCAATTCGATATGTTACGTCTCTTTGCTCCGTCGCCGAAAATGAATCCGGCCAAACCCTATATTCCTTATGTCACAGAGTATCCGGCTTTTGTTGCTCCCAAAAAGAAGGTGGATGAATGTTTAGAGCTGATAATTCAGGATTTGGGAAAAGCCCATGAACTGGTATGGTCGTTCGATTCCACCTCTTCCATGGATCTCAAAAACCGGTTTGAAGAAAAGGGGGTCGGAGAGAAAAGCTTTTTGAAAGGACGCAGCTACCGTATGAATGCTTATGCTATACAGGCTGTATTGGCACGGGTATGTCTGTATGCCGGCCGGAATGCAGAAGCGTTGAAATATGCCACTTCATTGATCCGCTTGCAAAAAGAAAAAAATTATTTTGTATTTGCAGATCAATCTGCTTTGGGGGATATTAAGAATTACAGCGATGTGATTTTCGGGTTATTTGCTCCCCGTCTGACGGATTGGGATAAACAGATCAGCAGCTGGACAGATCCCAAACGGCTGACGTGGTTGGAAATTTATAATGTGAGTGATTTGTTTTATCCCGATTTATATGAATTTTATGACGGAGCTACCGGAATGTATTATCAGGGATGTGACGATTACCGTTATAAAAATTTTATCCATGATTATAACTACAACGGAGATGAGTTTCCGATGCGGAAATATCAGGAGCAGACCATCAGCGGCGTCAAGGCAGAGGTATCGAATACCCTTGTTCCCTTGGTACGCCTGAGTGAAATGTATTACATTGCCTCTGAAATTTTGGGATCGGAAGACCGTCTGGAAGAGGCAATCAGCCTGTTGTGTGATGTGAAACGCGGACGGGGACTGCCGGAGAGTGATTTACAGCAATTTGCCGCTCAATTGTCTGATTACGATGGACTGATGTATGAATTGTTAAGGGATGCCCGCCGGGAATTTATCGGGGAAGGACAGATCTTCTACATGTACAAGCGTTTGGCCAGAGCGCTGACAGGCCTTGGTGGGAATGTATTTCCTACGGAAGAAAATTATGTAATTCCGTTGCCTGAAAATGAACTGAATGTGAAATGATAAACCGTCTGATTATGAAATACAGAATTTTCCTGTTGTTATTTGTTTCTGCTCTTTTTGCCGCCTGTCACCAGGTGGGATTGAAAGAGTACCATAGTGATATTACTTACATCTGTTTTACCAAAGATGCTACCAAAGATACACTTTTTTTCTCCTTTAAAGTTCAGGGGACAGATACGGCGGAAATTCCCATAGCTGTGCGGCGTATGGGTAAATTCAGCACTGAGGACCTGGAGTATCAGATAGAAACGGATGCCGGACGGACAAGTTTACCGGTGGATTGTTATGAATTGCCAACCCGTTGTGTGTTCCGGAAATGTCTGACTGAAGATACCCTGTATGTACGTTTGTTTAATGATCCGGAATTGCAGAATGTTCCGAAAATGTTGGTGTTAAAAATCAAACCTTTATTTCAGGTAGAAGAAGGGATCATGGCCAACCGCCGTTATTTTATTCAGGCCAGTGACCGTCTGGTCAGACCGACCTGGTGGACGGAATTGAATGGAGGCTCGAACGGGCATTATTTTTTTAATATCGCCGAACAATATTATCTGGGAAAATATTCGGAACTGAAGTATTCACTTTTTCTGGCCGAATTGAATAAAGACGGGGTAGAATTTGACGGTAAGGATTTGAATATTCTCCGGATGTACTCCCTGCGTGTAAAGCGCTATCTGGAAGATTATTATTACGAAAATGATGATTTCCTCTGGGATGAAGAAAATGGTGAAATTATGACTGTACCGGTTGCCGGTTAAATAAATTCAGAAGATTATGAAAATGGAAAAATATCTGTTAGGGATCGTGATGGTATTGATACTTGCCGGTTGCCTGGAAGACAAAAACGATTTTAATTATCAAAAAATAAATAAGATAGATGATTTTGACGTAAAGAATGTAGAGAAACGTTATTCTTGTTTTCTGGATGAGACATTGCATTTGAATCCGGATGTAAAAATGACTGTTGAGAATTATACAGATCTGAGTTATGAATGGTATCTGGAAAATAAATTGGTCGGTCAGGAGAAGGAGTTCGATTTTAAAGCGGACAAGACGGGAATATTCGATTTGCTTTTTGTTGCGGTGGATAATCAGACCGGGGTACGTTTTCCTTATGAGATTACAGTAAGGGTGGAGAGCCGGGGATTGAAAGGATGGCTGGTACTTTCCCGGACTACAGCGAATGCTTCCCGATTGTCTGTGGTTTGGTCACGCCTGACCAATTATTATAAAAAAAGATATAAACGGGGAGTATCTGTTGGATGATAATGGGGAGAGAATTTCTGTGGATACAGTTTTATATGAAGGAGAATATCTCAACTTTATCCCCAATTTAGGGAAAGGGCCAAGGAGATTGGTGGAAAATTTTGCTTATAAGTACCATTATTATCCCAATATGACCTTTTGGGATGATGAGATCATGGTGGTTCAGGATGATCGTTGTGTTGAGCTGAACGGAGAGGATTATTCGGTAGTTAATTATGCCGGGAATGAGTTTATCGGGGGAGATCCGGCAGATTTTCAGCCGATAGATGCAGCTCTGAGCTGGGGATGTAAGTGCCTGCTGAACAGGGATGGGTATTGTTATCTGAGTGTTGCCTCTGTAGCAACAGATTTACATTCGGGACGCTATTCCTCGGACCCGGCTTTTGCAGCCCGTAAGTTTAAAGCTGTATATCCGGCCAATAAAGCAGTGGGACCCGTGTGTAATTATTTCCTGTTGTTAGATAACCGGAATAGTTTTTATGGTTGTGCAGATAATGCATTTGTTAATTCCAATGAACCTTTGATTGATGTCCGGCACAATATCGGAGAGTTGTGTCCCATTGCTTACCATTCTAAATACAGTAAATATTTCCGGAATATAAAATATGATGTGGTCTGTTGTCATTACGATACGGACCTGAAAGCAAAAGTCCCTTGGTGGGTGTGTATATTACGGGAGAAAAGTACAGGAAAGTATTTTGTACATACTTTCTCATTGGAGCTGGATAAGACTTTGTTGCAATTGAAAATCAAGGAAAGTTATTGCCGGGAGGTTTCTTCTGAGATGTTTACGAATTATTCGGATGTGGCTGTTTTTCCGCACAAGGACTATTTCGTCGTTGCGAATGGGGATGAATTGTGGATTTGTTATTACAATGAGTATCATCCGGGAACCCGTTTGGGAAGTACAGGCGGAAAACAGATTGTATCCCTGGCATCCAAAGACCTGAACAGTGATAAATATGGCGGGGCACATCTGGGGGTAGGACTGGAAGGAGGGGAAGTCAGGGTATATGAGGTGATCACGGATTATGCAACAGATAGTCATTCCCTGCGTGAGTTATACAGACAGAGCGGTTTCGGAGATATTACGGATATGATATTCAAATATGGAAGTGCAAATAATCTGACTACGACGTCTCTTTTTTAACAGATACTG
>CAJMQA010000173.1 GCA_905215395.1 uncultured bacterium
CTGATTTCAGTCTCCGGCATATCCTCCGCCCCGCCCAATTTTTCCCGGAGCACCAAAGCGTATACAATGCTTTAGAACATTTAAAAACCGGCCACATTAAATACGGACTGGTTACTGATGAATTTGGAAGTATACAGGGAATTATTACCCTGAAAGATATTGTCAATGTTTTGCTCGGAGAAATCTCAGAAACTCACGAAGAACCGGAAATCATCCGCCGTGATGACGGTTCCCTACTGGTTGACGGCCAATGTTCATTTTACGAATTTCTGGAATATACAGAAATGGAATGCCTGTATCCGGAATACGATTTCAATACCATCAGCGGATTAATTCTAAGTATACTGGAACACATTCCCCAGACAGGAGAGAAATTAAACTGGCAACATATGCAATTTGAAATAGTAGATATGGATGGCGCCAGAATTGACAAGATACTGGTACATTACTGATTAGTCTTTGACTAATCAGTAATGTACCGATTTTATAATATCGCTTTCCGGATGCGGACCAGTTTTTCAAGTAAACCTTCCAGTAAATCCAGACGAAGCATATTGGCTCCGTCAGATTTTGCATTTTTAGGATCCGGATGGGTCTCTATAAAGATTCCATCTGCCCCGACAGCGATACCTGCCCTTGCAATTGTCTCTATCAGTTGAGGCTGTCCTCCGGTTACTCCGCAACTCTGATTGGGTTGCTGCAAAGAATGAGTAACATCTACTACCACAGGACAATGACAACTCTCCTGCATAATCCGTATGCCCCTGTAATCGACCACCAGATCCTGATACCCAAATGTCGTACCCCGCTCCGTCACCATCACATTCTCATTTCCTGACTCTATCACCTTATCCACAGCAAAATGCATAGCCTCCGGAGAAAGGAACTGCCCTTTTTTTACATTCACCATTCGACCCGTTTTAGCAGCAGCCACCAAAAGATCCGTCTGCCGGCACAAAAAGGCCGGGATCTGCAGGATGTCTACATATTCAGCAGCCCTGACAGCATCCTCAGGACTGTGTACATCAGTAACCACCGGTATCTGAAAATCTTTCCGTACTTTGGCCAATATTTTCAAGGCCTTCTCATCTCCGATTCCTGTAAAGGAATCCAGACGCGAACGGTTCGCCTTTTTAAATGATCCCTTAAAAACATAGGGAATACCCAATTTATCAGTCAGTTCAGAAATATGTTCAGCAATACGCAAAGCCATTTCCTCCCCTTCAATAACACACGGACCAGCTAATAAAAAGAACATTTCCTGATCTGTAATCTCGTTCAATATTTTCATATGATTATAATTTGTTTTTCATTACTTATATTTTTTCTTCCACCATCCCTTCAGTCTTTCCAATATCTTTAATTCAGAGGTATTGCTCTGAGGTTGATAAAAAACCCTGTTTTTCAACTCTTCAGGCATAAACTCCAACTCAACAAAATTACCGGGATAATCGTGTGCATATTTATAATCCCTTCCATAGTTCAGCTCCTTCATCAGTTTAGTAGGTGCATTGCGTAAATACAAAGGCACCTGCATATTCCCGGTTTGTTTTACTGTTGCAATAGCTGCATCTATAGCCAGGTAAGCAGAATTACTTTTAGGTGAAGTAGCCAGATAAATAACACATTCTGACAAAGGGATCCGGGCCTCAGGCATTCCGATCTTATGGATAATATCAAAACAGGCATTTGCCAGTAACATTGCATTAGGATTTGCCAACCCGATATCCTCCGAAGCAGAAATCAACAGACGGCGGGCAATAAATTTAGGATCTTCTCCCCCTTCCAGCATCCGGGCCATATAATACAATGCAGCATTCGGATCACTTCCCCGGATTGACTTAATCATGGCCGAAATAATATCATAATGCTGCTCCCCATCTTTGTCATACATCAGAGGATTTTCCTGCAATTCTCTTTTCACGGTCTCATTGTCAATGACAATCTCCGGACCAGATTGCGCACTTACAACCAATTCAATGATATTCAGCAATTTACGAGCATCTCCTCCGCAAAAAGATATCAGGGCCTCCTTTTCCCTGACAACTATATTCTTTTCTTTGAGATAAAAATCCTTTACAATGGCCCTGTCGATCAAATTTTCCAGGTCTTTTTTTTCCTGTGCTTTCAAAACATACACCTGACAGCGCGACAACAAAGGAGAAATGACCTCAAAAGAAGGATTTTCTGTCGTAGCTCCGATTAAAGTCACCGTTCCTTTTTCTACCGCTGCCAACAAAGAATCCTGTTGAGCTTTAGAAAAACGATGGATTTCATCGATAAACAAAATGGGGTTCGGAGTATTGAAAAAACGCTGACTCTCCGCCTTCTGGATTACTTCCCGCACATCTTTTACCCCGGAACTCACAGCACTCAATACATAAAATGGCCTTTTCAACTGCTCGGCAATAATCATTGCCAAAGTAGTTTTTCCCACTCCCGGAGGTCCCCATAAAATAAACGAGGATACCACGCCCGATTCTATCATCTTCCGTAATACCTTCCCTTTCCCTACCAAATGCTGCTGTCCAATATAATCGTCCAGTGTTTTCGGTCTCAAACGCTCTGCTAAGGGTTGATTATCCATATCTGATTGCCAGCTTTTATAATTCTTTTTACAAAGATACTGATCTTCGGAATTATCCCCATAATTTTCATCAAATAAAAAGCCGGAACAGCCGTTTCTTTTCTCAACAGACTTTCCGGTTTAATTTTCCTGTACTATAAAAATGTAGGTTTCCTTTTGTTTTCCTTCTATTGCGTCTTCAGTGTTTTACCCGTCAGACCTGTCGCTTTGTGCCGATCCTGTATACCGTTCTTTCACTGACTACGGGAACTCGCTTCCGCTCAGACATCCCTCCGTCGGGCGTTCAGACCGGCCAACAGGAGCCTCGTCAGTCACTTCATAGTCTGACGGGTAAAACACTTCCGACTTACGTATCCGCAAATCTTTAAAGTATGGATCACCAGATAAATAACAGGATTATATGGTCCTGGAAGGTGCTCTAAGTCCGGCAGTGAGAAGTTATTGTCAGGCTCGGATCACTTTTCAATAATGCACTGCGGAAGGTTTCGGGGATAAAGCTGAGAGGACCATAAAAACGCTGAGGATGAGCGTCTGTGTTAGTTTTTCTGAACGGCTATCGGGGTGTGTCTGACGAACGTAGTGAGGAGTTCCCCCGATAGTGAAAGAAAAGCTTACACGACCGTCACGAAGCGCCCTGGGTCCGACAGCTTTATCCCCGAAACCGGACAAAGGAAACCTACCTATTTCTTCGAAGTTCCGCTCTCCAGGATACTAACAATAGAGAACAGGCAAAAACAGATGGCTCCCAGTCCTACCAATACCCTGGCAGGTACAAAAAAAGCATTGTCATACAGGCCCTCTTCAAACAAAAAAGCTGCCAGAAACAGACATAACAAAGCAGTGATTACCGGTATTAACGGAATCCGGTTTGCCAATGCAAATTCCTGTTTCCAGACTTTCGCCAGTAAAATTACTTTACTGGATATACTAAAACAAACCAACCCCAATCCCATCATGATAAAACCTGTTGTGTTTGCAGCATTTCCTACCATCGTCCCTATCACGATCAGCCCCCAGACAAAAGCCACAGTCCCCATAACCAGAACCAGCTTCGGCCAGTTTTTCCGATCCAGATCAGTGTAGGTATTCCGGATCTGTTTGGCAATACTTGCCACCAGAGCTATCAGGCTCGTACAGATACAGGCCAATCCTCCCATCACTGTTCCGGCCACAAAATAATACCCTCCTTCACCGATACGTGAAAGTAAAACAATCGACCAAATCCAAGCTACCAATGAAAAAATTAAAGTTAACAGTATCAATATATTCTGAGTCATAGCAGAAAAACCTGCCTTATTCAGATCATTTGTCGGATTGGCCGAATTCGAAGGTATAAGATAAAACTTCGTTGATGAGGTCGCAGCTGTCGATACACAAGCTGCAATCAACCCTACCCCCGCAACAACATGCCCTGAAACTATAAAATTAGAATTTTCAGCTGTTCCAAAAATCCAAATCCCTAACGCAATGGTTATGCCTGCAACCAAATAGCCAAAAGCAGGAATAATGTATTTTAGTGCAGTATGAAATTTATGAATCAGCTGCCGGATAATTGTAGCTGCCGTTGCAAATAATGCCAAACAGATAGCCCCCAGAAAAAATACCACAGGGCCAGCTACTTGTCTCGCCCCGTCATCCCCGTACAAAAAAATAAACCCACCGAGAAAAAAGCAAATAAATGCCATTACTACAGGTATAGCCCTGAATAAAATACTGATACCGTGATTCATAATTTTACAATTAAAATTAATTTTCAAATGTCATCACGATATACGTAAATTGGCAGATAACGGTTACAGAACCCCATTTGCAGGCCCCGAACCGTTATATATCTATTAATCGCACAAAGCCGCAGCTCCCGCAATAATTGCAGAAGTCGTATCAGCCATCGTTACAATAGAAGCATTAATTCCATTAGCTTTCATATATCTATCGATCAGAGGCAGAAAATATTGTTCAGATAATACCATTCCCCCTCCGATAACTAAGGTATCAGCCTTAAACCGCTTCATAAACGATAACATAATTTCCCCGAAAGCATTAGCAAATTCCTGAAAAATTTGTTCCGTTTCAGCAGTATATTTCCCGGCATGGTAAAAATCAATCATTCCCTTGACTCCTTTTATTACTTCTCCCGTCAATTCTGTAAAACGTTTCTCAAACCAACGGGTAGAAACATAGTCTTCAGCAATCACTCCGCGGAAAGGATAATTCCACAATTCGCCTCCAATAGGCACTCCCGGACCATAAGTGGCATAGCAACCGTCTACAATAAAACAGGCACCAAAACCTGTACCCAAAGTCACACCGATCAGATGCCCGTCCTTGTTTCCCCTCAATCTCCAGGCTCCCATACCAAATGCAGCAGCATCATTGGTAAACAAGATACATCCCGGAGCAATACCTGTTACACGGCTCAATTCCTGACGGATATTCAATCCTTTCAGAGAAGCAAATTTATGTTCAGCCATAGCAATACCCTGCACAAAATCAAAAGGTGAAGGAATAGCAACTCCAATTCCACGAATCACCTTGTCTCCAGCTTTCCCCATACAACTTTTCAAAGCCTGCTCCCAGGCAGCTAGGATAACTCCAGCTGAAAGACTTTCAGATACTTTCACTTCGATATAAGTATCCTTTACCGGCATACATCCATTCAGATTCACTAACTGGCAAGCAATGTGTGACCCACCAATATCCACACCCAATACATAAATATCTTCCATAACTTTACTTTATTTAAAAATCAATATTCATTCTGTAACGATCTACTATCTCTAACAATTTTATACCGTAACGTTCCACCACTCTTTTCCCTATTCCCGGAATTTTCAATAAATCTTTGCCACTGGTCGGTAAAGTATTGGCTATCCCCAATAAAGCTTTCTGATGGAAAATCGTATACACAGGCAAATTCTGACGGGCAGCCTCTTCTTTCCTCCATTCCCGTAAAATATGATACAACTTCGGATGCCGGACATCGCTCCCCACCTCCGTTTTGCCTGTATCTTTCTTTTTTCTGGACTTCGTTTTTTCTATCATAGCCTCCGCCCGGGCTTTTAAATATGTCTTCACTGAAAATCCCCCCATCACTGCATTCAAAGTCTGCAGCTTCAGATCCACCTCTTGTTGCAACCGAGCCAAAGCATCATCTACAGTCTTCCGGATCTCCTTATTATCGATTTCAGGCTGAGCACCTTCCAATAACTCTTCCAATTGTTTTTGGGTCTTTTCCTTAAAATACACTACACCTTTCTGTATCCTTTCCCGAATTTGTATATTTTGTTCATAATCCTCATACTCAAATATAAGACGTTCAAGTTGAACCTGAAAACGTAATCCAACCTCCACCAATTCCGGCTGACAACGCTCCCGGACTACCCGGAAACGTTCCGTCAATTCAGGATATAATTTCCACAGATGCTCACCAAACACCCGCTGCACATACTGCAACCTCCTCAATATTGCCGAAAAATCAAATAACTCTTTCAGCAATTGCAGATAATAGAACCGCTTAGCATCAGCCAGCTGGAGTTGTCCCGGTTGATTCTGTTCTATATAATCGGAAAATTGCTTGACAGTACGGTCACTGATCAAAGCTTCGGCTCTCAAGGGAGATCTCAGCACCAATCCTTCTAAAGTCTTACAACGACTCAAAGCCACATATACCTGACCATGCGTAAAAGCAGCTCCTGCATCCACGACAGCCTTCTCGAATGTCAGTCCCTGACTTTTGTGAATGGTAATTGCCCAGGCTGCCTTAAGAGGATACTGGCGGAAACTACCTGTTACAGTCTCTGTTATCTCCCGGGTCTCTGCATCAATACTGTATTTAGTGTTGGTCCATTCCTCCGGAGTCACCGCAATGGCCTCCTTCTCATTCCCGCATCTGACCATAATATTATCTGCACTAATGGCTGTAATACGTCCGATCTTTCCGTTATAGTAACGTTTTTCCGGAGAAGAATCATTTTTTATAAACATCACCTGTGCCCCCTTTTTCAACACCAGATGTTGTTCCGTCGGAAAGGAATATTCCGGAAAATCATCTTTCACCTCTGCTTCATAAGTATAAGTCCGTTCCTCTAGTTGCTCCAGCTTTCGTTGATTGATCTGCTGAGCCTGATAATTATGAGTAGTCAGAATAATATATCCTTCAGCATCATCGGGGTTAAAACCGGGAATATAACGTTTATTCAAAAGTTGCAGAGTGGCAGCATCCACCCGGTGATCCCGGATCCGGTTCAATAAACCGATGAAGGTTGCATCCGACTGTCTGTAAACATGCACCAATTCAATGCCTGCATAAGTGACTGCCTGTAAAGCATGGCTGGAAAAGAAAAAAGGGGAATCATAATGCTCTTTCAACAAGCCCCACTCCTCTTCTTTGATCACAGGTGCCAATTGCTGTAAATCTCCGATCATCAGCAATTGCACCCCTCCGAAAGGCCTAGTACGATCCTTATACCGGCAAAGTACATCACTGACTGCATCCAGTAAATCGGCACGTACCATACTGATCTCATCAATCACCAATAAATCCATACTCCGGATGATATTGATCTTTTCCCGGCTGAATTTATTGGTAAAACGGTTTTCAGATTTTACTGTCTCAGTAGCTCCGGCAATATAAGGCCCAAAAGGTAATTGGAAAAAAGAATGAATTGTAACTCCGCCCGCATTAATTGCAGCGACACCAGTAGGTGCCAGAACGATCATCCGTTTCGGAGAACGCCGCCTTAACTCGCACAAGAAAGTGGTCTTTCCTGTTCCAGCCTTTCCGGTCAAAAAAACACTGGTCCCGGTGTATTCCAGAAAATTAAATGCAAGT
>CAJMQA010000174.1 GCA_905215395.1 uncultured bacterium
CAGAAAGTGGCGAAAGGTATTCCAGGCCTGCCTATGGAGAACGCAGAGAACGAAGGGAATATTCCGGTGATCGTAGTGATACGAGGAGATCGTACCGGAATGAAGGGGAGAGGAGTGAGAGGAATTACAGCCGGGGTAGCAATGAACGGGAAAAGTCGGTAAGGTATTCCGGAAACCGGGAACGTAAGCCCTTTTCAACGGATCAGCGGTATCAGGAAGCCGGGGAACGTCCTGTGCGTAAAGTTATAATCAAAAGGGGAGACCGTGAGGAAAGGGAAAAAAGGCCCCGTACTTTCCGGCAGGCCGGGAGTTCGTACGGAGAAAATCAGTCCCGTGATTTTAAGCGTACAAGAACGTTTAACAGAGAACGGAGGAATATTTCCGGGGCGGCAAAAGAAGAGTTGAGACAAAGGCATTATAGTAAAAAGAAAATTCTGGCACATCGCCTGAAAAATGAGGATGAAAATACCGAGTTACGTCTGAATCGTTATATCTCAATGGGGGGAGTTTGTTCCCGCCGGGATGCTGATGAACTGATTGTAGCCGGTAGGGTAAAAGTGAATGGAGTGGTGGTACAGACAGTGGGGATGAAGGTGTGTAAAAAAGATATGGTGGAGGTAGACGACGTACAGATATTTCCGGAGAAAAAAGTATATCTGGTTTTGAATAAGCCTAAAGATTATGTGACTACAGTGGAGGATCCTCTGGAGCGTAAAACGGTGATGTCACTGGTGGGAGAGGCTTGTAAGGAACGGATTTATCCGGTGGGACGTTTGGATCGCCAGACTACAGGAGTTTTATTGTTTACCAATGACGGGGATCTGGCAAAAAAATTAACCCATCCTAAATATGACCATAAAAAGATTTATCATGTTTTTCTGGATAAAGCTTTGAAGCAGGAAGATTTTGATGCTATTGAAAAAGGCGTGGAATTGGAGGACGGATTTATAAAAGCCGATGAAATAAATTATACTTCTCCTGATTGTACAGAAGTGGGAATTGAGATTCATTCCGGTAAAAACAGGATTGTCAGACGTATATTTGAACACTTTGGTTATGAGATTGTGAAACTCGACCGGGTTTATTTTGCTGGCATTACAAAAAAGAATTTGCCGAGAGGAACCTGGCGTTTCCTTACTTCCAGAGAAGTTTCAATGTTAAAAGCTTATTGATGGTGCATAAAAGTACTTTGTCAACAGGCATTCAAAATATATTATGGAAGATTTTTTTTCCTGGTATGCTGTGTATACTGCATCCCGGGCTGAAAAGAAAGTTAAAGAACGGCTTGATTTGATTGGAATAGAGAATTATCTTCCGTTACGGACCGAATACAGAGTGTGGAGTGATCGCAAGAAGAAAATTAGTGTACCTTTAATTGCAGGGTATATCTTTGTGAAAATAAAACCAATAATGTCCGTATCGGTTTTAACTACTCCGGGTGTTGTGGCTTTTTTGAAAGAGAAAGGAAAAGCGGTTACAATTCCGGACAATCAGATTGAACGATTGCAATATGTAGAAAAGCACATTGAGGATCCGATAGAAATTTCTTATGATGAAATTCCGCCTGGATCTTTGGTGGAAGTAGTGAGGGGAAAACTGGCTGGTTTTCAGGGAGAGATGGTGCAGATTCGTGATAAATTCCGGATTGTATTGCGTTTGGATAAGCTTGGTTGTGCCTTGGTAACTGTATCGGCAAGTTGTGTGGAAAAAGTAAAAACTGGTACTTGATAGGTCGGTTTTAGAACTTTTTATGTATTTTTGCTTTTGTGAGTGATAAAAAATTGTGATAATAAAAACCGAAAAGAGGTGAAGAAATTATTCTTTCTTGTATTTTTTATTCAGTGGATGGTGGCAGGTTTTGCCCAGATGCCGGACGAACAGGTTGTAAACATGTTGAAGCAAGCCCGGGAACAAGGTAAAAGTCAGCAGGAGATAATGATGATGCTGGGACAGCGGGGAGTGACTCAGGAGCAGTTGATGCGTATAAAAAATAATTATACGAAATCTGGTCTTTCCGGAGGGGAGCGGGAAAATAAGATGCAGAGCCGTTTGCGTAACGAGGAGCAAGAAACTGATTTTCAGTATTCTGAGCTTCAGGATTCTGTAAAGGTTATGGAAATTGAGAAAAGGCCAATCCGGGAAAAAAAGAAAAATCAGAAAATAATCTTTGGACGGGATATTTTCAATAATGATCAGTTAACTTTTGAACCGAATCTGAATATTGCCACTCCGGAGAATTATGTATTGGGAGCCGGAGATGAGGTGATCATTGATATATGGGGAAATTCTGTCCGGAATATCCGTCAATTTATTACTCCGGATGGTAATATTACAATTGATGAGATCGGGCCTGTCTATTTGAATGGTCTGAAGATCGAAGAGGCTTATGTCCGGGTGAAGAACGCACTGGCAAATGTTTATGCTTCTTTGAACAGTTCACAGCCGAATACCTTTATGAAGTTGTCGCTGGGTAAGGTGCGCAGTATCCGGGTAAATATAATGGGAGAGGTGGCATTGCCGGGAACATATACGATTCCTTCCCTGGCTACTCTTTTTCATGCTTTATATGTTGCAGGGGGAGTCGGAGATATCGGTTCGCTCCGGAGCATACAAGTAAATAGGAAGGGAAAAGAGATTGCAAATGTTGATGTATATGATTATTTATTCAAGGGGAAGAGCGATCTGGATATCAGTTTGAATGACGGGGATGTTATAGTTGTTCCTCCTTATAAAAATATGGTATCGCTTCAGGGAAAAGTAAAACGTCCTATGATCTATGAGTTGAATGGTACAGAAGCTATTTCTGATCTGTTGAAATATGCCGGCGGTTTTACCGGTGATGCTTATAAGAATGCAATTCAGATTATTCGTAAAAATGGACGGGAATATCAGGTATATAATGTGGGGGAAACTGACTTTAATACGTTTAAACTGGTTGACGGAGATTCGCTTTCTGTCGGGGCTATGCTTGCCCGTTACGGAAACCGGATAGAGGTTCGGGGAGCCGTTTTCCGTCCGGGATTATATGCATTGGGGGATGATGTTTCTACAGTAAAGCAATTGATTGAAAGAGCTGAGGGGATCACCGAGGATGCATTTTTGAACCGTGCAGTTTTGTACAGGGAAAAGCCTGATCTGACGAGGGAGGTTGTTGCCATTGATGTGATCGGGGTATTGAGTGGAAGGACTGAAGACATTCCTTTACGTAAGAATGATGAATTGTATATCCCTTCGATTTTTGACCTGAAAGAAGATTATACGCTGACAATATCCGGGGCTGTCGGCAATCCGGGGACTTATCCGTTTGTGGATAATATGAGTCTGGAAGATTTGATCATACAAAGTGGTGGTTTGTTGGAATCTGCCTCTACGGCTAAAATTGATGTTGCCCGGAGGATTAAGAAATCCGGGAGTACAATCCCGGAGACTCAGCTGGCTGAGAATTTTACTTTTACTTTAAAAAATGGTTTTATTGTGGATGGTAAGCCGGATTTTGTTCTGCAACCTTTTGATGAAGTGTTTGTCCGTACATCACCGGGATATCAATATCAGCAAAGTGTGAATGTTACAGGAGAAGTACTTTTTAGTGGTAATTATGTACTTTCAGAAAAAGGTGAGCGTCTTTCGGATTTAGTGAAAAGAGCCGGCGGACTGATGCCTGAAGCCTATAAAGAAGGAGCTCGTCTGGTCAGACAACTGAATCCGGAAGAGCGTGCGCGGGTTGAATCGGTTTTGAAACTTGCCAATCAGGGGGGAAAGGATTCCATTGATATTAAACGTTTGGATGTTGGAGATACTTATTATGTCGGCATTGAATTGGATAAGGCTTTGGCAAAACCGGGTTCGGATTATGATATTGTATTGCGGGAAGGGGATCATCTGATAGTACCGGAATATACGGGAACCGTGAAAATTTCAGGGGCAGTGATGTATCCTAATACGGTTGTATTTAAAAAGAATGCTAAACAGAAATATTACATTGAGCAGGGAGGAGGCTTTGCTTCCCGGGCTAAAAGACATAAGGTGTTTGTCGTATACATGAATGGTACAGTGCAGAAATCCAAGCTTTTTTCAAAGGCAGAGGCAGCTCCGGGATGCGAGATTATTGTGCCTTTAAAATCTCCGCGCAGAGGTTTTGGAGTTGCTGAGATTATGAGCATAGCATCTTCAACGACTTCCATGGCAGCCTTAATCACTTCAATTATTAATAATACGAAGTAATATGGAGCAGACAGAGAAACAGATGACGGAGAATGAGATAGATTTGATCGAAGTGATGCGGAAGCTTTGGGCAAACCGTAAATTTATAATCAAAGTAACTGTAATATTTGCTTGTTTTGGGATTCTGGTTGCTTTGTTCAGTGCTAAAGAGTATACTGCCACTTGTACTATGGTTCCACAGACAGGTGAGAAAACTGCGGGAGGAAATCTGGGAGGATTGGCAGCCATAGCAGGTATTAATTTAGGTTCTATCAGTGAAGGAGATGTACTTTCGCCTAAAATTTACCCTAAAATATTAGCCAGTGTGCCTTTTCAGAAAGAGATGATGCAGACCTCTATAAAATTTGAAGAGTTCGAGCAGCCTGTTAAATTGTTGGATTATTATACCGATGAAAATCATCAGAAATTTTCCCTGATAGGAGCTGTTATGAAATACACCATAGGGTTACCAGGACTGATTATCGGTGCTATCCGGGGAGAACAATCTGAGCCGGAATATGGTGACAGTGCAACTTCTGTACTTCAGACCTTGTCAAAGGATGAGTTTGACTGTATGAGGATGTTGAATGATAGGGTGAGCATGAATCTGAATGATAAAGATGGCTATATCACGATTTCGGTCAGTATGCCGGAACCTTTGGCAGCAGCTCAGCTAGCCTATAAGGTACAGATGATGCTGCAACGTTATGTAACTGATTTCAAGATTGAAAAAGTAAAAGCAAACCTGGATTTTGTAGAGGCTCGTTTTGAAGATGCCAGGAAACAATACGAACTCAAACAGGAAGAGCTGGCTTTGTTCGAGGATGCTAACCGGGATTTGAGCTCCAGTATGGCGAAGACGACACAGGCTCGTCTGAATAATGAATATTCGTTATTATTTGGAGTATATAACGAATTGGCAAAGCAGAAAGAGCAGGCTTATATCAAAGTCAAAGAGACTACGCCTGTGTTTACTGTAGTGGAACCGGTGACGATACCGACGGAACGTTCCAAACCTAAGCGTGCATTGATCTGTATAGCATTTACTTTTCTAGGTGGTTTTGCTGGAATAGGATTGGTACTTACTTTGCCTTTCCTGGCTCAGGTTTCCGGGTGTAAGCGCTTGGAAAAATGGTTGCCTGAGGAGAAAAAGTAATCGCTTATCAGGAATAATGAAGCTATCAAAAATATAATTTTGATAGCTTTTTTTGTATATTCTCTAGGATTTCCGGATTTTTTTCTACTTTTGTCTTAGTCTTTATAGTCGGGAAAACATAAAGATAAAACAACTAAGTAATTGACGATGGAAAATAATGAGATCGATTTGATCGAAGTCATAGCGAAGCTGTGGCATCGAAAAAAGATTATCATCTGCTTTATCTTTACAGCAGGTTTGATAGGTATAGTTACTGCATTTATCTTGCCAAAACAATATTCCGCACAATGTACTTTGGGATTGGAAACAGAAGATAAAACCACCCGTATCAGTGTGGAAGGTATGTCTCCTTTTCAGAGTACGACAGTCGGTGATATCCGGAATGCCCGGATTGTTTCTCCGGCCATGTATCCGGATATCCTGTTCAGTGTACCTTTTCAGAAAGAATTGATTTATACTCCTTTATTTCCAACGGCAAAAGGAGATACCTTGTCTTTTTATGATTATTTCATAGGGGGAGGATACCAGACTGGTGAAGCTGAAGTTAATCCTCAGGTTAATGTATTAGTTCTGACTGCCAATGAAGAAAAATGTTTGTCGTATCTGAAAAATCAGATTGAGATAAACATAAATCATAAAGACGGAAATCTGAAACTGACAGTGAATATGCCTGAGCCGGAAATTGCTGCTGGTTTGGCTCAACAGGTACAGCAGATGCTTCAGGATTATATAGCCCGTTTCCGGATCGCAAAGGCACAGGCGGCTTTGGATTTTATAGAGGGGCGTTATGAAGAGCTGAAAACTGAATTGGAGGAGAAGCAGGAGGCTTTGATTCATTTCCGGGAAACCAGTAAAAATAAAAATTCTGCACAGGTACAGGCTGAAGAAAAGATTTTGAATAATGATTATGAATTGTTTTTCGGTCTTTACTCGGATATAGTAAAGCAGAGAGAAAAAGCTAAAATGCAGGTAAAAGAAGATATGCCTGTTTTGACAGTTATAGAGCCTGTTGTTTTACCGACGGCTCCTTCGAAGCCACAACGTTTGCTGATTGTAGTGGCCTCTTTATTTTGGGGCTTATTTACAGGATGTGGGGTGGTGTTGGTCCAGCCTTTGCTTTCCGAGATATCAGCCAAAAGAACACAGGGTAAAACAATATCTATCAACCGGGTAAAGAAAATTTCATAAAAAATGAAGATAAAATCTCTATAAGAAGGTTTTCTAATTGAATTTTTATGAGTAATTTTGTTGCGCAATAACTTAAAAGTTGCTTTAATTTTTTCATTTTTGTATCTGGAGGTCCTGAAATGGGACTGAGCTGGCGAAGCTGTATAATCCAAGCTTATTTTAATAATGTTAGGTAGTCTGATTACTTCCAAGACGAGAATAAAATTGCTTTTAAAGTTTTTTCTGAATTCGTCGATGAAAGCTCATTTGCGTGGGTTAGCTGATGAATTTGAGGAATCTACAAATGCAATACGCCTTGAACTTAATCATCTGGAACATGCTGGATTGTTGAGATCTGAATCAGAAGGTAATAAGAAGGTTTATCAGGCTAATTTAAACCATCCTTTATATAAAGATATTCACAGCTTAGTTTTAAAACACAGTGGAATAACCCAAATAATTGATGAAATTATTATAGGAGTTGGTGATATCACTAAGGTATGGATTAAAGGAAATTTTGCTGCCGGTAAAGATTCACCTTTGATAGAGTTGATCATTGTTTGTCAGAATATCGATGAGAATTATTTTATATCTCTCGTTCGAAAAGCAGAAAATTTAGTAAAAAGAAAAATCAATTATATCTTTATTACTCCCGATCATGAAACGGAGTACCTTTCTTTATGTGATAAGATTCTGTTAGTCTGGGAAAAAGAATAAAGGATTATCACTACATAGACGATTTTTCATTAGATGATTTTAAAGTTAAAAATACTATAATTAATTTTAACTGAGTGGTGATAGTCATCCTATTTTCAAAGTTATATATTTTAGAATCCATATGAAAAATTTTGCCTTAATAGGAGCTGCAGGCTATATAGCCCCCCGGCATTTGC
>CAJMQA010000175.1 GCA_905215395.1 uncultured bacterium
TATACCGGGCAGGACAACTCCCCAAACGCATCACACATTGCGATACTAAAGTAAACAATATGCTTTTTGACGAAAACGGCCAATTTCTGTGCGTCATAGATCTGGACACCACCATGCCGGGATTTGTATTATCAGATTTCGGGGATTTTATCCGGACTGCTGCCAATACCGGCTCTGAAGATGATAAAGATTTAAGCCGGATAAGTGTAAATATGGATATCTTCCGTGAATTTTCACGCGGATATATGAAAGCAGCCGGTCCATTCCTGACAAATATTGAAATTCAGAACCTGCCCTATGGAGCACAATTACTAACGTATATGCAAACTGTACGCTTTCTGACAGACTATATCAACGGAGACACTTACTATAAAACACAATATCCGGAGCACAACCTGCAACGGACACTGGCACAATTAACACTACTTCATAGTATTGATTCCCATATGGAAGAAATGAACCACTGGATACAACAACTCTCTAAAAACTAAACTCATGACACACACACTTTATTTACTGGCCACTATAGCGGTCATTGCTTTTCAAAGCTGCAATTGTCAATCCAGGACACAAAAAGAGAACCCGGCCATAATCCGGACTGAAATCCCGCCCCGCCCACAAGATCAAACAGATGTTATCGGATTGCGCTGTGCACCGCTTGACACGGTACGTGTAGGCTTTATTGGCTTAGGTATGCGTGGTCCCGGAGCTGTTTACCGTTTCACCCAGATCGAGGGTACATCCATCAAAGCTTTATGTGATCTCTATCCGGAAAAAGTAGAGGAAGCCCAGAAAATACTGACAGACAATAATCTCCCGCGTGCAGCAGCATACAGCGGAGAAGAAGGTTGGAAACAGCTCTGCGAACGGGACGATATTGATCTGGTATATATCGTAACCCCATGGCTCCTGCACACTCCCATTGCCGTATATGCCATGGAGCATGGTAAACACGTAGCTATTGAAGTCCCGGCTGCTATGGATCTGAAAGAATGCTGGGAACTGGTCAATACAGCTGAAAAAACAAGATTACATTGTATGATGCTGGAAAATTGTGTCTATGATTTCTTTGAACTGACGACCTTAAATATGGCACAACAAGGCCTGTTCGGAGAAATTTTACATGTAGAAGGGGCATATATTCACAACCTGGAAGAATTTTGGCCCGCTTATCAGGGAAACTGGAGACTCAATTTCAATGAAAAACACAGAGGAGATGTCTATGCCACCCATGGTATGGGACCTGCCTGCCAACTTCTGGACATTCACCGGGGAGATAAAATGAACTATCTGGTAGCCATGGATTGTAAAGCCGTAACCGGACCACAAATCGTAAAAAAACAAACTGGCAAAGAGGCTCCGGATTTCCAGAATGGTGATCATACAATGACCATGATTCGGACTGAAAATGGCAAAACCATCCATATCCAGCACGATGTAATGAATCCCCGCCCGTATAGCCGCATGTACCAACTGACCGGAACCGAAGGGTTTGCCACCAAATATCCGGTGGAAGGTTATACTTTCAAACCCGATAATACCTCACTGGAAAGTGTACCTGACCATGAAAATCTGAACATGCATACATTTATTCCTGAAAAGGCTAAACAAGCACTGATGCAAAAATACCAGCATCCGATTCAAAAGGAACTGGAGGAGAAAGCTAAAAAAGTCGGAGGACACGGAGGAATGGATTTCATCATGGATTATCGTCTGGTATATTGCTTGCGACATGGCCTTCCCCTGGACCAGGATGTATACGATGCTGCAGAATGGTCGAGTATGGGTGAACTGACCCGTTTATCCATCGAAAACAACAGTATGCCCGTTGAAGTACCTGACTTCACCCGTGGTAGCTGGAATAAAATCAAAGGCTACCGTCACGCAATAGCAGAATAATATAATAACCGGGCGGCTTTTCCGCCCGGTTACATTTTCCGGCCCAAATACCGACAACAGCAGGATATCCAAAAACATCCCCTGATTATTGGGGAATGGTCTGGGTCTTACATTTAAAATCGATGTATCTGCCGGAGGCTCCAACAATATTCATAATACCTTTCCGGCCGTCTTCCGTTATAAAACCTATATTATCACCTTTTTTTACCTGAATTTTCGTTACTGTATTTGTAAAATCTATGGCCAGAATCTCTTTATCTTTCACCTTTGCAAAATTTATATCCTCCAGTTTTACCATACGGGTTCCCCGCATCTCCGTCAGTACATAATCCGTAATTCCCTGCCCTTTCAGTCTTTCAACAACCTCCGGATCTGTGGGTGAATAGATAAAATATTCTCTGGCACCGTCAGAAATAGAATAAAAATCAATAGAAGGAATATTCTTCTTATAATAAGTAGCTAAGTTGGGATTGACACCATAAAGAGCATCTTTTTCCGAAGAGTAAAAAGCATAATTCTTGGAAGTATAGGTATTGGCAAAAAAGAGCCCTTTCTTACTTTCTTTATAATTAGCAACCAGCATCGAAGAGGTTATAGTCTGGAATTTCCCATTGACGGCAGTTACCGTAAAATCCAGGCTGATTGATTCTCCGGGCAGAGGAGGAACAACAATGGGATATTCTATAATAGCAGTTTTCACCGGACGGCTTAAATATCCATTTGAATCCACTGTAACAGAGTCCACTAATACAATTGTCGGTAAAGCCGGAGCAGAATCCAGTTCATGACTAACATTCGAGATAACAATCCGTTCAAGTCCACTCGTACTCTGCGCCATCAATTTATATACATACACATCCTTCGGATTTGCATAAGGTTCTTCTATGGCTTCCAGCATAATCAGACGCAGATTATCTTTTTCTTCAAAACGATCATCGATACTGTTACACCTCCAGCAACAGAATCCTAATAATAGAATCAATATATATTTAAATCTCATAACAAGCTATTTAAAATCATTAAACATTCATTACTCCCCTATAAACACCGGATTAGGCTCCATCAAGGTATTGTAATTCACCTCATCATCCGGAATCTGCCAGGCTAACTGTTTATCATCTGAATAAACAGGATTCAGCTCCGATATCAATCTTTTACCTGAAGATAAACGCATCCGGACAGCAGCAAACCATTCCGCTCCATTTTCTAATCCCATTTCCCGGACAATTTCATAAAATATGGTTCTGACCAAATCATCCCGGTCTGGAAAATCTTCTGCTTTCAAAAGCACATTGCCCGAACGCTGCCGCAAATCATTCAAAGGAGCCAGAACATCTGCAACCGGCGCCCCATTATGTTCCAACGCCTCAGCCTGAAATAGTTTCATCTGGGCTAAACGCATATAAAACATCGGACAATTTCCGTCCGTACGCCATAATTTCTTTAAAATCAAAGTCTTATTTGTCGAATTAAACTGTTCATACATTACCGAATCAAAAGTCAAAGCATAACGGGTGTCATTGGTTGAGTTGAAAATATCGAGGAACTGGTCGTTGGGCTTGTATTTTCCACACATCAATTTCTTTATACTGGCGACATTCATATCCACGTCGGTCAACTTTTTAGCAGAAAGAAAACGGGAAAACATGATTTCAGTAGATTTATAACCGTTTTTAAAAACATCTTCAAAGCTCCCTTCCAGCTTAAATTCATAATCAGAAAGTACTTCATTTGCCAATTCCGGTACTTTTGCGTAATCTTCCTCTGTTCCCCTCAGTAATAAAACTTCCACTTTAAACCCCTTTGCCAATCCTCTGGAAGCAGAAAAAGCATCTTTATACACAGGCCCGTAATCAATAGCATAATCCAGATCCTCCAGAATCAGATTATAGGCCTCCCGGACTCCGGAACGTTTCATATTATTATTGCTCAACGCTCCAGGCACACGGCGCATCAATGGCCCGTATTTACTATCCAAGTCCCAGAAAAATGCATAATGCTTCAGCAGATAAAGCTGAGCAAAAGCGCGCAGGAAACGGGTTTCTGCAATAATCTCTTTTTTACGCTCCCCTACAAAGTTAGCATCGTTCACTTTTTCAATCGCTGCCAACAAATTATTGGCAGCATTAATCATTTGCCCGCACAATTTCCATTTTTCCAGCAATTCCCTGTGTTCAGAAGGAACAGACAAAGCTTCCAGATTTCTCTCATAATCCGAAGATCTGTATGTTCCCTCCAACAAGCCACACCGATAGGCATCATCAACTAAATAATAAGCAGAAAACACACCATAGCCCCCCAGATAAGAATATACGCCCAGCAAAGCTGTTTCAGCAGAAGCCTGATCTGTGACTGCCGTTGCATCTGAGACCTGATACTCAGGAATCTCTTTATCAAATAAAGAATCACATCCGGATAGTATGACCATCAGGACCATCATTAATATATAATCTATCTTATTCATAGGATATTCCATTACTTAACTGACAATTTAATTCCAATATTATAGGTTCTAGTCTGCGGATAAGCAGTATAGTCGACAGCAGCTCCTGCTATCTTATCGGCTTTGTTAAAACTTTCAGGATTTGGTCCGGGATAACTAGTAAATGTATACACGTTGGTCACCGAACCGAATAGTTCGGCACGGTCAACAAAACCTGTCCGTCTCAACCATTTAGCTGGCAACTGATAAGTCAAAGAAATATTATTAATCTTCAGATAAGAGGCATCATGCAGCCAGAAATCTGTCATCCCGTAATTCGTACCATTCAAACGGATTTTAGGATAATCGTTGGTCGGATTTTCCGGCGTCCAGCGTTTTAAGGCGATGTCTAACAAATTCTTCGGCCGGGCTGCATTAAACTGAAACTGCCTGCCTTCGGCATCCCAACTCTTCATATTCCCATAACTAAATGTTCCGGACATACTAAATGTAAATCCTTTATAAGTCAGACGGGTAGAAAAACCACCCGAAAAATCAGGCAATGAACTTCCCAGAACTGTCTTATCTTCATAATTATTCGCTGTAAAATTCACATAACCATCATTGGATAAATCCAATAATTTGATATCTCCCGGCGACAAAACATCCGAACTGAATTTCTGTTGATAGGGCATATCGGGGTTTAAAGCCTCACATGCTTCGATTTCTTCCCAATTCTGGAAAATGCCGTCACTCTTATAACCATAGAACAGTCCTACCGACTTTCCTTCTTCTATCACGGTATTATTCAATGCTGAAGATCCTGGAGATGAGACATATTTAGAATCCAGTCCCGTGACTTTGTTTAAATTCTTTGAAATATTAAAAGAAAACGACCAGGACAAATTACGGGTATTAATAATTTTAGCATTGATGTCAAAATCTATTCCCCGGTTCTCTATAGCTGCAAAATTTACATTTGTAGAAGGCAGACCGATTCCCGGAGACAAGGTATACCGATAGAGCAGATCTTTTGTCTTTTTCTTATAGAATTCTAATGTTCCTGAAATACGGTTATTCTTGAAAAATCCATAATCCAGACCCAATTCATAAGAAACAGTTCCTTCCCATTTCAGGTTATTATTACCCATCGATCCCGGGACAATAGCAGGCTGATCCAGGTATTCCGTAGCATCATACAATGTTCTCCAGCCATATTCATCCACATATCCCATTCCTACCTTTCCAACGCTGGCACGCAATTTTAAAAAGTTAATCACTTTATTATGCCGGAGAAATTTTTCTTCTGTCAAATTATAGGCAACGGCCAATGAAGGAAAATAACTCCAACGATTGTCAGGAGAGAAACGGGATGAACCATCCGCACGCCAGGATACCGTCAATAAATAACGATCATTAAAACTATAATTAGCACGGGCAACATAAGATAACAAGAGAGCACCCTTATCATATCCCATCTGATTTTTATAAGTAACTCCCTGCCAAATTGAAGTCTGAGTTTTATCATCAGGAAAATCAGCAAAGGTCATAGAGGCATAAGAATTTTTGGAATCTGTCAAAGTTCCCACCATTGTAATATCAAAATTGTGTTTCTTTATACGTTTCCCATACATTATCTGGCCCATCAATTCCTGATTTTCAGACAGACGCTCTGTATTCGTCAACTGACCTTTCTGTCCTTTGTATCCGCCACTCCCATATAAAGTCATACTCGGATAAAAATCCCGCCCTTTACTTTGTTTATAGTTATAGGAATATTGTAATCTCAGACTCAGTCCTCCGAGCGGTCTGGCCACTAAATAAGAGGTAATATTGGCTCCTAGATCCCGGTTCACATTATCTCTTTCTTTAGCTTCAATCATTGGATTAGATTCAAACCGTTCTTCTCCCAGATACATGTATTTATGAACATAATAACTTCCATCCTCGTTGTAACAGGGTAAATCGGGCCGGGCTTCTGCAGCAACGTTAAAATTTTCCGTCTGTCCGCGCTTACTAAGATCCCCCCTGAAAGTCACCCCCATTTTCAACCATTTATTGAGATCGGTATCGAGGTTCAAATTCAGATTATGACGACGGTTGGAAGTATTCACCAACATCCCATCCTCATCTATTAAGCCATAGGAAACAGAATAATTGGAAGACTGTCCCCCTCCCCTCACGCTGATATTATGTTTATGTACCCTGGCAGGCTGCATCAATAATTTCATCCAGGGAGTATTCACCTCCCCAAAATATCCCGGAGTAGTATAGTCCTTATAATAACGATAATCACTCAAATTCGTATACCCCTGCTCCTGGGCAGAATTGCGGGTGGCTTCCAATAGCAAAAGTTTAAATTCCTCTGTATTCAGAACATTAATATCTGACACTAACTGACGTGTTCCAAAGGTATAATCGTAACTGATCAGCGGTTTCTCATTCCGGCTTCCCTTTTTCATCGTGATTAAAATCACTCCGGCAGATGCCCGGGAACCATAGATTGCCGATGAAGATCCTCCCTTCAACACATCAATACTTTTAATATCAGAAGGGTTCAGCTGATTGATAGAGAAATCGGAAGGCATAGGCACCTCATCGACAACAATCAAGGGTGAAGTATTCCCGGACAAGGAAGCACACCCCCTGATTTGCATCTGTACTTCTTCGCCGGGAGCGCCGCTACCGGTCAGAATATGGAGCCCCGACACCTGTCCCTGAATAATAGTACCGATATCTGCGGCAGCAGACTCTTCAATCAAACGAGTATCCACACTGGAAACAGAACCGGTCAAATCCTTTTTCTTTACAACACCATATCCAACCACCACTGCTTCTTCCAGACTATTCTGCTCTTCTTCCAAAAATACATTACACTCCGGACCGGTAACCACAATTTCCCGAGTCCCCATCCCTAAAAATGAAAACCGTAAGGTCAAACCCGGCTTAGGTAAAGAAATTTTATAGTTGCCATCAACATCAGTAACCGTGCCCATAGTAGTTCCTTTCACCAACACCGTTACACCCGGTAAAGGCTCCCCATCTTTAGTCAAAACACGTCCT
>CAJMQA010000176.1 GCA_905215395.1 uncultured bacterium
CTGTTTGTACAAAAGCATTGCTCAGGGCTTCTGCTTCGTACAGACCGGTAATTGTATTTCCTGTGAGATATAATTTTTGATTAGTCTCACTTATTCCCATTTCATCTACCGTAAGTTTTGTGATTTGTTTGTAAATCAGAATGATGGTCAGGAAACTTAGTAGGAATAAAAGAATATATCCTGAAATTATTTTAGATTTTGTATGTCTGGAAATCTTTTGCATACATTTTTCGTTTGAGTTGAATTTCTGACCAAATATACGAAAAAAAAATCCGGTTTATTCAGGACTATATCACAATAAAAAACACAACAGAATGATGTAGAATCTGTTGTGTTTTGGTTCTGTGATCCCGTGGGGACTCGAACCCCAATCAAAGGAACCGGAATCCTTCATTCTATCCATTGAACTACGGAACCAATTGCGTGTGCAAAGATAATAAATTAAAATAAAAAAGGGAGCTTTTAAGCTCCCTTTTTGTTTATTTTACTTTTTTGGCACTACCATAGTTGACCCTGAGGGAGTTGGCTTTACGTAATTCCTGTTTGATATCTGTAACAATACCCATGGTTACGTCTTTGTCAACTTTCAGGTTATTGGTAATACTGTTTCTATCTTCTTCTTTGCGGGTTTCGCGTTCTGAAGCGACGAAAGCACTCAGATCCTGTAGGGTTGCAAAACGGTCGTTCAACTGGATACGGGGTTCTGTTCCGTAGGCTCCTTGCCATGCTGATGTCGGTTTTCCGACATAGATATTACTTACAAGTGACTTTTTTTCCAGTTTTACAGTTTGTGTTGCCTGAGGCATTCTGTTCTCAATCATCAGGGAGACTTCACGCATGGTAGTACTTACCATGAAGAAGAACAGCAACATGAACACAATGTCAGGTAAAGATGCCGTAGAAATTGCAGGCGTCTCTCTTTTAGTGTCTTTTTTAAATTTTGCCATTATTTATTCCCTCCTATGTTTTTAGGTTCGGCTTCAGAGATTGCCATAGGGATGACCTTTTTGATCGCTTCCATCTGCTCTTCATTCAGCTCATCAAAATTTTTACCCCATTTCTCGTTGGCTTTCATATTCCTCATTTCATTATATGCAGCAGTTAACTGGTCTTGTACGGCGATGTACATTTCGTACGAAGTACCTTTATCGCTCTGCAGTGATACAATGCCTTTGGAAATTTCAACCGGTCCGAAAAACTCAACCTCTTTAACTTCTTTCTGAGGTAAATCTTCACTGTTATTTACGTTCAGAATGAATTCCTTCGTTCTATCTTTCAGTGTAGAAACATCGGCCAATTCTCCGTTGATTGCCAGCTGGTTATTCCGGTTTACCAATACCTGCAAAATATTTCGTTTTGCGTATTTCGGTGCTTCGGTATTCTCTGGCTGATATGGCGGAAGTCTCCGATAAATACCTGAATCTACGTTCATTGTTGTTGTTGCAAGGAAAAATACTAGCAACAGGAACGCGATGTCGGCAGTCGAAGTGGCATTAATTTCTGGTGTTTTCTTTGCCATATTTCCTTTAATTTAATCTATTCCCCCAGAGGGGAATAGTTTTTATTTCATCCTTCTATAGATCTCTGTTCCTAAAATTGCAAGAATAGCTCCGGCAAAAAGGAAATACATGGTATACAATATCGTATCTGAGAAGATCAGCATTGACGGAACGTTATCCGGGCCGGTATATCCTACCAGCTTCATCGGAGTACCGTCAGACATTGCATAAGCAAGCACTATGATGACAATTAAGACTGCCAGTCCGAGGAAGCTTTTCATAGCCTGTTTCGGACGTGTAAATAAACGGGCAATCGGAAAAACCAAAGCTGCAATAATTGCTATTCCGAACAGGATGTAACCCCAGTTCAGAAGAGAGGACGTATATACAGGAGTCGTGTACTGCTGGTTTGGAAGGTTCCCTCCAAACATGAATAAACCCAGCAGTACCACTGTAATAACGAACATTGCAATGGTTACTATGTTTAATATTTTCTGACTATTCATGCTGATTATTTATTTTTTTGTTCGTATTTTACCAAAATGTCTAACATGCTTACAGAAGCATCTTCCATATTGTTTACGATACCTTCAACTTTTGCAGTACAGTAGTTATAGAATACCTGCAGAATCATAGCTACAATCAAACCGCCTACAGTCGTAATCAAAGCCACTTTGATACCTCCTGCAACCAATGCCGGGCTCATATCTCCTGCTGCCTGGATGTTATCGAAAGCCTGGATCATACCGATTACTGTTCCCAAGAATCCCAACATAGGAGCCAATGCAATGAACAGTCCGATCCAAGTCAATCCTTTTTCCATAAGACCCATTTGAACAGATCCGTAAGAAACTACTGATTTTTCAACCATATCGATGCCCTGATCATAACGGGAAAGTCCCTGATAGAAGATACTGGCGACAGGTCCACGGGTATTCCGGCAATAATCTTTAGCAGCTTCAATACCACCATTGTTTAATGCATCTTCAAAACCTGTAATGAATTTTTTGGTGTTGGTATCTGAAAGGTTCAGATAGATAACTCTTTCAATAGCGATAGCCAAACCGAAAATCAAACACAATACAACGGCAGCCATAAATCCTGCACCACCTTCGATGAATTTCTGTTTGATAGCTGCGTGTAAAGAAGTGCTTTCGATGTTTTCGTCATCCATAACAGAAGTTTGCTCGGTTTGTGCTGCTGGTGCTGCAGCTCCGTCTTCCTGAGCCATTAGTTTTGATGCTCCAATAGTAAGCATTCCTAAAACTGCTATTAGTGCAAATAATTTTCTCATGATCTCTTTAACTGATTTTTAGTTTATAAATAATTAAAATTTAACTCTCTGGTTTCAGGTGTACTCTTGCAAACCTTTGTGTGATGCACAGGACACACTAAAAGACGCGGCAAGGTACAAAAAAAATGTTAAAACCCAATATGATTCATGCTTATTTCTCCTTTTATTGATGAATTTAAGTATTTTTTTATTTCATTAGCGTCCGGAGCTTTTGCCAAAAGATGCATCATTTTACAGACAGCTGCTTCTGTTGTTATATCATAACCGCTTGAAACTCCATAGTTTGACAGTTCCCGGCTAGTCTCGTAACGCCCCATTTCTACGGTACCTCCCTGGCATTGGGTGACATTGTAAATGATAATGCCTTTTTGGGCAGCTTCCTTAATTTTATTTAAGAAACAACGGTTAGTCGGGGCATTTCCTGAACCATAGGTTTCAAGAATCAATCCTTTCAGGCCTGGAGTATGAATCACTGCATCGATTAATTCCGGACGGATACCTGGAAAAAGCCGTAAAATAGCAATATTGGGGTTCATATCGGTAAAGGCTGAAATAGGTTCTGTTTTTGTGGAATAATCGATTGCACCGTAATTGTAATGGATGTGGATGCCTATTTCTGCCAGTGGAGGATAGTTAAACGACTGAAAAGCATCAAAACTTTCGGCATTAATTTTAGTTGTCCGGTTACCACGGAATAATTTTGCCCCGAAAAGAATACAAACTTCCGGAACAATGGCTTTACCTTCAATGGTGGCTGCTGCTATTTCTAATGCGGCAATCAGATTTTCACGTCCGTCTGTGCGGATGGTTCCGATCGGGAGCTGTGAGCCTGTGAATACCACGGGTTTGGTGAGGTTGTTCAGCATAAAACTGAGTGCTGATGCAGAATAAGCCATGGTATCTGTACCGTGCAATATGACAAATCCGCAATATTTGTCATAATTCTCCAGGATGATTGTACAGAGATCTGCCCATACTCTGGGCTCTATATCGGAGGAGTCTATAATTTCCGGTAAAGTATAACTGTCAATATTAAAACCGAATTCTTTGATTTCCGGTACAGTCTTGGCAATCCGGTCGAAATTGAACGGGCACAATGCTCCTGTCGCGGGATCATTCACCATGCCGATTGTTCCGCCGGTATATATGATTAATACAGATTTTGTCATGAGTTGTTTTCAGTTTTTTTATTCAGCTCTCCCACATTTTCGGACTGCAAATTAAACAAATTCATTGCATTTTGAGTGGTTATTTCCTCTATTTTTTTTACTTCATACCCTGTTATTTCTGCAATTTTTTGAGCTATTAACGGAATATAACTACTTTCATTCCGTTTACCCCGGTAAGGGACGGGGGCGAGATAAGGGGAGTCGGTCTCTAAAACGATATGTTCCGGGCCGATTTTCTCTATGGTTCCGGCCATCAGGCTCTTTTTGAAGGTGACTACTCCGCCAATTCCCAGTAGATAACCCATTTCACAGGCTAGACGGGCTGATTTTTCATCTCCTGGAAAACAGTGAAGGATTCCTTGTACGTAAGGATGTTTTTTTAAAATTCCGAGAATCTCTTCCAGGGAATCGCGGGAGTGTATAACGACCGGAAAGTTCATGTCTTTAGCAAGGCACAACTGATGTTCAAAGACTTTGAGTTGTTCTTTGTAATAAGTTTTATCCCAGTAAAAATCGAGTCCGCACTCTCCTATGCCATAATATTTATGTGTCCCCAACTGGTGTTCTACCGCTGACAGTTCTGCTTTGTAATTATCGTTTACAGAAGTCGGGTGCAACCCGATCAGAGGGAGCATCATTTCAGGATGCTGGCTTTCGAGATTCAACATTCTGCCCCTTGATTCGCTATCGATGTCCGGTAATATAATATATCTGACTCCGGCTTCTTTGGCTCTCAGAACAGCTTCTTCCCGGTCTTCCCGGAACTCTTCTTCATAAATGTGAGAATGAGTGTCAATATACATGGCCCATATGTTTTATGAGAACGAAGGTAATAAAAAAAGCGTGTGTTATTTGCACACGCTTTTATTTTATCACAAATTGCCTGAAGCTTTACGCTTTTAGCTTTTTATACGTGACCTTGAGCACACATTGCTTCAGCAACTTTGATAAAGCCACCGATGTTAGCTCCCTTCACGTAGTCGATCTTGTCTCCGTTTTTACCGAATTTAACACAAGTATCGTGGATGTCTTTCATGATCTGAGACAGTTTCTGGTCTACTTCTTCGGCAGTCCAGCTGTATCTCAGAGAGTTCTGGCTCATTTCCAGACCTGAAACAGCAACTCCACCTGCATTTGCGGCTTTACCCGGAGCAAAAGTGATATGTGCATTTGCATATTTAACAGCTTCAGCAGTACATCCCATATTGGAAGTTTCAACGATCATCTGACATCCGTTGGCAACCAATGTTTTTGCATCTTCTTCGTTCAATTCGTTCTGGATGGCGCAAGGGAATGCGATATCACATTTTACTTCCCACGGTTTTCTCTTAGCGAAGAATTTAGCTCCGAATTTAGCTGCATATGGTTCTACTATGTCGTTGTTGCTGGCACGCAATTCCAACATGTAATCAACACCTTCCTGGGTCAGGCCTTTTTCATCATAGATATATCCGTCAGGCCCAGAGATAGTCACAACTTTAGCTCCCAATTGAACTAATTTCTGTGCAGCACCCCATGCAACGTTACCGAAACCGGACAGAGCAACTACTTTTCCTTTAATATCCTGGCCTTTTTCTTTCAGCATATGCTGTGCGAAATAAACTGTACCATAACCTGTTGCTTCCGGACGTACACGTGATCCACCGAATTCTCTTGGTTTACCGGTCAGTACTCCAACGAATTCATTCCGGATTCTCTTATATTGTCCGAATAAATAACCGATTTCGCGGCCACCAACGCCGATATCACCAGCAGGAACGTCAGTGTCTGCTCCAATATATTTACAAAGCTCAGTCATAAAGCTCTGGCAGAAACGCATTACTTCATTGTCTGATTTTCCTTTCGGGTTGAAATCAGATCCTCCTTTACCACCACCCATCGGAAGAGTAGTCAGAGAGTTTTTGAAAGTTTGTTCGAATCCTAAGAATTTCAAACCGCCAAGAGTTACTGACGGGTGGAAACGTAAACCTCCTTTGTACGGTCCGATAGCACTGTTGAATTGTACTCGGTAACCACGATTGATTTGTACTTCACCTTTATCATCAATCCATGGAACTCTGAACATGATTACTCTTTCAGGTTCAACCATTTTTTCAAGGATTTTATTGGCTTTGTATTTGGGATTTGCCTGATAGGTATCCCATACAGTTTCAATAACTTCTTCTACAGCCTGGTGGAACTCTGCTTCACCTACTGTCTTCGCCTTAAGGGCGTCCATGAATTCTTTAATTTCTGGTCTCATGTTTATAATTTTTAGTATGAGTTGTTCAAACGTTTACAGAGTTCAAAATTATCTAATTATTTGTTATCTCAAAACTTTTTGCAGTTATTTTTTTATTAACCGAACCTTTTTTAGTTTCGGATTGTTAGTTTGATGGCTTGTATAGTGATAATCTGTTATTAAATTCTAGCGTATAGAGTATTTCTTTCCGGGTAACGCCAGTATCTGGCCGGTTAGTTCCAATTGCAAAAGATGGGCAATAAGTTCACCACTGGAAATCCCCGGTATCTGACAAAGCTCATCTATGGATGAGGTTCCTTTTTCACGTAAAAACATTAAAATGGTGTTCTGTTGTTCCTCTGAACCGAATAATTTCAATTGTGTCGGTTCGGCATTCAATTTAGGTAACGAAAGATTTAAAGCTTGGGCTACGTCTGTGGCATTTTCCGTTAAAGCTGCAATGTTATTTTTGATCAATAGGTTACAACCTGCAGAATAAAAATCCTCCGGATTTCCTGGAACAGCGAGAACGTCCCGGTTGTAAGACATTGCTATCCGTGCTGTGGCCATAGCTCCTCCTTTGATGGCTGATTCTACGACCAGAGTGGCATGGCATAGCCCGGCAATAATCCGGTTGCGGCGTAGAAAATTACCAGGGTGGGTATTGGTTGTACAAGGAAATTCACTGATTAGTGCTCCTTCGTTATCCAGGATACTGCCGGCCAGATTTTTGTGAGAAGCCGGATAAATCATATGCAGTCCGTGGCCTAGCACGGCATGAGTTTTCAAATTGTATTTCAGGCTTGCACGGTGTGCAGAAGCGTCAATTCCGAAAGCAAGTCCGCTGATGATTGACGGAGGCTGTTTTATTTGGGCTAGTTCCTTTACAATTGTACAGACCAGGTTTTTATACCGTTCTGATGCGTGCCGTGTTCCTACAATGGCCAGATATTTGTGTGAAGAGGGTTGAAATTTGCCCTTGTAATAAAAAACCAGTGGTGCATCTTCGCATTGGTGCAGTAAAGCAGGATAAGAGGCATCTTCAATGGATAACATTGAAATACCGTGTTTGTCAATTTGTACGAGTTC
>CAJMQA010000177.1 GCA_905215395.1 uncultured bacterium
GGTATAGGTCCCCACCGCATTCCGGACATCGGCATAGAGATAAGCCTCGGTCTGGACATGAATTTTCTGAGCAGGTATCGGTAAAATCTTCAAACTATCCTCCAATATTGACACTTCATTATCCATTCGCATTACACAACCGTCCAACGTATCCAGAGCCTCCACATAATAGCGGGCTCCTTCATTCGATAACTCAAATACGATCGGCTTACCCGTTCCGTAAAATACTGTATCTGTCAATACCTGAATACCATCTTCCCGGTAAATATCATAACGTATTCCACTCTGAGTTTCACCTTCTATAGTAATTTCCTGCTTTCCATTATCTCCCGAGCAATAGTAACCTCCTCCCGAAACCAGAAATCCTGCAGGCGCTTTCTTCTCCACAACCGTTATATTTCCCATTTCACGGCTACAACCATAAGCAGAAGTTGCCTGTACAGAATAGTACGTACCACCGATCTCACCACTGACTTTGTCCCAAAGGACGGATGCACCGCTCAAAATCCGGCCTGTAGATACTCCGTTTCTCAACAAGGTATACTCACAGCCATCCTCCGTTTCTTCCAACTGCAATGCCACATCAGCTTCCATAAACTGACAATTGGTAGTATCGTCGTTAACAGCTGTCAGCCTGAATACTTTCGGATAAGGACGTTCCACCAGGGTATCTATCTCCCCGATTTGCAACTCACATCCCGAAGTAGTGCTGACAGCCATAACACGATACATACCCTTGGCAAGATTACCCCAGGTCAGCTTTCCACCGTTACCGGGTATGGCCTGGCCGTAATCTGCCCAGGTGCCCTCCTCGTTTTCTCTTTGGAGGGTATATGCAATGTCAGGGTTATTCTCACTTCCTTGTAAAGTCAGGCTACCACTAGTTTCCCCCGTACAGATCGGATCAGATACCACAAGATCAAATTGCGCAGGGGTAATATCCCGGACGATCTCAATATCTCCGTTCATCAGTGCCGTACACACTTTTCCATCTTCCGTAATCACCGCCTGCACATAATAGGTTCCGTTAGTGATATAACCAAAACTCAATATTCCGCCTTCCTCCACATCTGCGCCATTCACCCGTTTCATTTCAACGGCAGTTCCATTACTCTGATACCTGAACAACTGGTAAACCGCATTCCGTTCAAAACCAGATAAAGTCACCTCACGCCCCTGCTCGTATCCGCAATATTTTCCACTTCCTAAAACATCAAAAACCTTCGGAGTTATCACTGTCAATGCCGCACAAGTACTTTCCGACTTGAGGTTACAGCTATTCTGAATGTAACAGCAATATACTCCAGCCATAGAAGCATTTACCTGAGTCAGTTGCAAACGACGCTCTCGCGCATTGGCAATGACCTCTCCGTCCTTCGTCCAGGTATATTTTATATCTGCTTTTCCGGTAGCAGTTACCGTTATCGCAGTATTATCCCCAAGACACAAATACTGATCTTTACCGGTCAAATCTCCGGAAACAGCGAACCTCGCGGGCATATCTACCTGCAGGTTAATCTCATTACTCAGACGATCACCACATTCATTGGTCAGTTTTACATAGTAGCGACCGATATCAGAAGCAATAGCACTATCAATCTTCAGGGTATCGCTCAAACTACCCAATAGACGTCCGTCCGCAGAATCATGAATGGCTGCTCCCTTGAAATACCATTGACGGCTTACTTCACCGGCATCCGATGTATATCCGACAACCATCCGGACAGGTTCTCCCTCACAATAGGAACTATTATCAAGGGCAATACTAGCCTTCAGAGAGGGCACCTCTTTCTTATGCACCCGGAACTCTTTCATCAATTGAGGCTGACACGCGTTATAAGCATAACATTTGTATACTCCGGTATCCGCATAAGACAAAGAACTGATCGTATATTTCAAAGAAGTCTGACTGAGCCTGACATCCTGTTTCGTCCAGTAATAATGGGTAGTCGCTTCCGGAGAGACGATATTCTTAGACGCATCCAGTAACAATGTCCGTGTACCCAGACATAAAGTAGTATCGGTAAAACCGTAATTTACAAGCGGTTTCTCCTGCACATCCAGATAAAACAATTTAGTACCACGAATAGAATCGCATTTATTCCATACCTTCCACAAGTAATATCCCTCATCAATTTCACTGGCCACTTCAATGTCATACCATGGATTCAAACTAGACGGCAAAACCCGTTTGTCCCGAACATATCTTCCGTTCTTATCTACCTCTACCTGAATCAGGGTATATCCATAAGCACCTCCGCCCTCTGCTTCCGTCCACAAACGGATTTCACCACCCAGACAAACCGCTGTATCCGCGTTCTGCCGTACTACTGACGGTCTTTGCCATACCTCCAGATAAGCCGTATCATAGACAGCCCCGCAAAGATTATAAGCCTCTATCCTGTAATACCCTTCATCCGACTTCTTCAGCTCATTGATCTGATGATAAGCTTTATTATAGTCTTCCTCCGGCAATAGCTGTCCGAAGTTATCCGGAGTTGCAGAATAGTACCAACGGTAATTCGGATCTTTCCCTCCCGGCACAGATGCTACGGCCAGAAATTTTACCGTCGTAGCATTCTCACACTCATACACATCGTTCATTTTTCCGTTGATCACTGGGATAGTTCCCCTGACCAGATTTATCTCTTTACTGTCAGCCACTCCATATGAAGAGTACACCCGACAGCGGTAACGCCCTTCATCTTCCGGAAGAATCACCTTAAAATGGATCCTGTCAGTTCCCAGCCCGGTAATATGTCCGTCCAATGGCTCTGTTACCGGAACAAAATCCCGCTCAGTCTCACTGTATTGCTCCCAGGAATATTTTCCTTTGTTTTCGATCTCTTCTTTCTTCAGCACCTCCACCCAAAGTGTAGCCGTATCCTTGCCACAACCAACAATTTCAGGACTCTGGTCAATAATCTGAGGCAAACCATTCGGCATAGTAAATCCATCCTCTTCACCTCCTGCATATCCGGCATTCGTACGTACAAAGAGACGTCCGGTTTCCTGCAACTGGCATACGCCGGTCGCCTCCACCATATACTCTACAGACTTTTTCTGTCCTTTCAATACCAACGGATTCACATTCCGGTACCAGATACCATCTACTCTCCAATTAACCACAGTCCCGGAAGCTACAGTCGCCGGTATAGAAATATCCTCCCCTTCTTTGATGGTATATACCTTCTGGATTTTCAATCCTTCTTTTATGACCTCCACTTCCAGGGTATCCTTGGTAAAACAATTTGCATCACTGACCGTAAGCACATAACGTCCTGAATTGGCAGGTTGCACCGTGATGCTGCTATTCCTGTTATCCGTAACACCAACTCCCGTCCACAGATAAGTATACTCCCTCCCGGCAGTCAGAAGGCTCTGATCAGCCTGCAAGGTGAGACTGCTACCTTCACAAATCTTATTTGAAGATGATAAAATTTTCGTTACCGGCATAGCAATCACCTCCAATGGCACTTCTTCAGATAAACGGGTTTTATTATTACTGACATCTGTCACTTCACAATAATAACTTCCTGCATCTTCCGGACTGGTTTTTTCTATTCTATAGGTCTGTTCTGTAGACAATACCGTCGGATTACCGGATTTCTTCCACGCATAACGGTAAAAATCATTCCCCACCACTTCTACAGTAAACACGGAAGTTGCCCCCTCACATACCCACTCGGTAGAAATCACTTTCCGGATATAAAAACTACTTCCGGAAACACTGAAACCATCATCGTTAGCAGCCTCACCAATTCCCGCCGTAAAGGAACGGGGATCCTTCAGGAATACAAAACAGGTATCCGTTTTCCGGCAACCATCCTCTTCCATTTCAACCACCACACTGCAATCCTGGAATATATTGATATTGGCGGTATCTTTTTTCCCAACCTTCAAGGTATTGTCAACATACCAATTTACATTGTTCTTTTTGGGATTTTCCACTACAAACTGCTGTACACCTCTGGCAGGAACACTCAACGTCCGCCTGATGTGGACTTCCGGTCCCCAGACTACTACCGAGGCCGTATCATAAGTCGTACAAGTACCATTGGTGACCTTCAGAATATAATCACAGCTCTCCGTCGGATTCGCAGAAGTCCGGTAAAGCGAAGGCACAGCAATACCTGCCCCACTCCATTCATAAGTATATACATCTGTATAAGGATATTTTCCGACCTCTGTCTGACTGGCATCCAGATTTATATTTGCATTGTAACAAACCACAGTCCCATCCAGAGGTGAAGAAATCTGAGCTTTCGGTCCCGGTACAACCGACAGACTGACGGTATCCGAATAATAAACTTTACTAGCATCCGTAGAAGCCAGGTCAACAGCCACACAATAATAACGTCCGGAATCGCTTAACTCACATTGCTCGATCACTAAATTTTTCTTCGTAGAAATCACTTTCAGAGAACCTACTTTTCTCCATTGATAAGACAGCAGCCTTTCTGCCAAACCATCCACCAATGTGCGGAAGATCCGTGTCCCCCGGCAAAAGCGGGTCTCCCCATCTTTCTGCCGCACATCAACCTGCGGCATAGAAAGGTCAAAACCATCATCAGCCCCTTCTCCGGTCCGGAAGGTTACCGGATTCTTTATATATACAAATGCCGTATCATATCCGGAACAGGTACCCCCTTCTACGTCCATGACAATCTCGGCCACCACCCTGCAATTATTTTTCACATTCAGCCGTCCGATATCAGAATTCGACAATACCCTGTTGTTATCAATATACCAGTTCAACCGGGTTTCCGCCTTTTTCTCAGGCTTCAGCTCAACTAACTTTGCCGCATTCAGATGGATCTGATCCGGAATGATAATTTCAGGCCGGTTCATGTTGAGGTAAACAGTATCCGTACTCTTACAATCATTTCCACTCTCGCTGACCCGAACGATATATCTTTCTCCTTTCGGGACGAATGTCACTGTCTTGCCAGTCAGACCGTCAGCCCCTTCGCCAAACCACTCATAATTATAATTCACCCCAGGTTTTCCATCTTCACTGGCAGAAGCATCCAATGTTACCTTCACACCGTTACAGATATCCGCACCATCTGCAGGACTACCAATTTTTGCCCGTGGACCTTCCCGGAAGGTAACACTGGCCGTATCGGAGAACATGATCCGTTTTACCGGATCCGGTTCCAACAGATTCTCAACGATACAATAATAATCCCCCTCTACGGTACTAACGGCGTCTGGCACAACATAATTTTTCTCTTCGCCCAGGACCTGGCTGTCCTGTCCAACCTTATACCATTTGTAGCGGAACAATCCGTCTCCATATACTTGCAAATTAATAGTCAAAACATTCGAGGCACAGACAGATAAATCTTTCGGACTGACTTTCACAGAAGGCAGTACCACAGAAACATCGAAACCGTCATCATCCCCTCCCTGGACAACATACAAATCTTTATTCCTGATGACTACATCACAGGTATCATATTCCGAACATCCACCCACTGTAGCCTTCACCACTACCTGACAGTTTTCGCTCAGGTGCAGAAGATCGCTATCTGAAACGGCTCCATTTACAAACCATTCCAGACCCGCCCCTTCAGGATTATAAACCCTGAAACGGTAATCCTGAGGCTTCGGCAGTACCAGGCGGGAAATAATTTCAACCTGAACCCGCTTGACAGCAACGGCAACAGAAGCAGTATCAGCACACTTGGTCACCGGATCAGAAACCTCTACGATATAAAAAGCGTCATTTTCAGGAGCCACGAACAGCCGGGATGTCGTTATTCCCTCAGCCCCCGGACCACTCCATTTATACTGAAAAGGAGTCCCTGTCTCATTGGAGTCCTCCGTCACACTGGCATCCAGATGTACTTTTTCCCCATAACATATCTGGGAACTGGATAAAGGAGCTATGGTAGCCATAGGTCCTTTGATTACAACCACAGTGACAGTTCCGGAAGTAAGCACCGGTGCTTCACCGGGATCAGCATCTGCTCTCACAACCTTACAAACATAAGAACCCGCATCCCGGTCACCACTCTCAGGAATCACATAACGGCGCCCTACATATACAGGCTGTATCCCCTCATCTTTATACCATTTATAGACATATCCCGGATAGCCCACGTCCTTTACTGCCATGGCAATCTCATGCCCACGACACACTGTGATCAGATGTTTTTCTACCTCCAGAGAAGGTTTCGACTCAGCAAATCCATCGTCAATTCCAGAAGCAAAAAGATCTTTATTTTTCACAAACACCTCACAGACAGCACTATCCCGGCAATGTGCCGATTCCACGACAGCAACCACCCTGGAATTGCCATCGATCTGAAGATTAGTCAACGGCTCAACAGACCTTCCCTTCAGACTATTGTTCACATACCAGGAGACCGGGCTTTCCCTGGTCGCTACAGTAAAAGGTACCATCCCCCCAGCCTTCAGTAACATGGTGGAAGCCATATCGATCTGTAAGCGCGTCACAGCAACACTCATCGTATCTGAACTCTGACAATCTCCATTGGAAACCGTCAGGCGATACTGACCGGGCTCTTCCACCTTCAATAGCAAAGTGGAAGAGGTAGCCTCTTCTGCAATTCCCGGACCAGTCCAGCGATAAGTATATCCCGGAGCCACCGGCTGAGCATGCAATATCAGATCATCACCATAACACAGATCATCACCGCTTTCGGAAATAATGTCTGCGACAATACCAGTCCGCACTGCCAATTCCAGTGTATCGGAATAGAAAAATCCACTTTCCTGAAAATGTTCAGCCCGGCAAAAGTATTCCCCATTATAGGTTGCATCGCAGTTCTGTATCTGATAAGTCATCGTCCGGGAAACCTCCTGATCTCCACTGGCAGTAATTCTGAACCATCTATAATTGGTGTATCCCGTATTGTCTTTCTGCAATTGCATCACAATGTCTTCCGTCGGACAGGGATTCATATAATTTTCCAGTACCTTCAGTTTCTTTCTGGACTGTGCAAATCCGTCATCCCCGCTCTGACCAGTTTTAAAGGAGAGCTGTTCCTTGACGAATACCAACATGGTATCCCGGGCATAGCACCCTTCTTCCCGGATTTCCGCCACCACCTGTCCGGTTCCCGGAATATTCAGGATCACACTGTCTTTATTGGTGGTCTGTACCTTGCTCCCATTTACATACCAGACCACCTCAACTGCCGGATTTTCCCTCCAGGCAGACAGTTTCACCTCCTGTTGTTCAGGCAGGCTCAATAAATCAGGTA
>CAJMQA010000178.1 GCA_905215395.1 uncultured bacterium
CAGTTCGGATACGTCTGAGATTGTAATGATTCAGGTGCTTGGGGATATGTCTCTGGATTTTGACATGTCAGCAGGTCCGTATTGTTCGGGACAACAGATAGAAATGAAAGTGTTTCCTGAATTGAAAGATAAATTTACGAATCTGCATTGGGATTTCGGCGATGGTTATCCTGAAAGTGGTTCCGATTCCCTGATGAAACGTTATAATCATGCCGGGGATTATAAAGTGGTTTTGAAAGGAAATGCTGTTTCAGAAGGTAATTGTCCTACGGTTCAGGAGAAAAATATTCATGTAAATACGACTCCGTTTGCTGCAATAACTCCGCTGGCAGATGTTTCCGGTTGTGCACCTTTACTGTTGGAAACATTGTCCCGTGCAGGTTCCGGAAATGAGTTGGTCTTCTGGGACTTTAAAAATGGAGAGACTTCTACGGAACCAGTTGTGAATAAAATTATATATCAGGAACCTGGAAATTATCAGGTACTGCTCCGGTTGACGTCTCTGGAAGGGTGTGTGGACACTGCTTCTAAGTTGATTGTGGTCAAAGAATCCCCAAAACCGGTTTTTGACGTTGCTGACAGCATGTTCTGCTCTGCTGACGGAAATATTACTATAGAACTGAAAAATCAGACTGTCCGGGCGGAAGAATCTTCCTTTGAGTGGTCGTATGATGCTCTTCCGGCTTTTTCCAGACAGCAGGAACCAGGGACATTGGAACTGATTAATAAATTCGGAACTATACCATTGAAATTGTCTGCAAAGCATAATGCTACGGGCTGTTCCGCAGAATTTACAAAGAAGATATATTCCGGTCATTTTATAAAGGTTGGTATAAATGTAGATTCGGTAGTTTGTTTCGATGTTCCTTTGCATATCCGGAGCCAATCGGAATTTGCAGATGAATTTTTCTGGGAAATGGGAGATGGTTTTCAGGAAACCCGGGAGGCTTTTACTTATACTTATGAGGAGCCTGGACAATACTGGTTGAAATTATTTGTATCCAATGCTACCGGTTGTCAGGATTCCTTAAAGAAACTGATCAGTGTATATCCTGTGCCTGTTGCTGATTTTTCGTATGAAGATGATAACAGTATAATAGAAAATCTGGGATTACCATTGGATGTGGATACCGGAAAATTGCTGAATTTTAAAAACGGAGGTATCCGTTTCAGTAATCATTCGGCCGTTGATGCATATGATTTTGCAGATACTGATCTGCGTTCATCCTGGGATTTTGGTGACGGGTCAGACATTAGTCATGCAGAGAATCCGGATCACCGTTATCCGGATAACGGACAGTATATAACTAAACTATTAGTGGAGACGAAATATGGATGTGTTGATTCTGTGAGTGAGCCGATCAACATTGACGTAGTAAAAGGATTGTTTATTCCGAATGCTTTTGCTCCGGGAACTGGTGTGGAGGAAAATCCGGGAGTTGCTCTGTTTCAGCCGAAAGGTATCGGGTTATTGCAATACCGGATCAAAGTATATGATGCCTGGGGTACCTGTGTCTGGACTTCGGATAAATTACGGAATGGACATCCGGCAGAGGCGTGGGATGGTACATTTAAGGGAAATCCTTTGCCCAAAGACACTTATTTGTGGGAAGTTGATGCTGTGTTTATTGATGGTTCTGTTTGGACAGGTGAAAAAGGAAAAACCAAAGGTGAGGTTTTATTGATCCGGTAAATAAAAAAGCAGATTTAAAAATCTGCTTTTTTATTTTAGTGTGCTTCGTACCAGTTTTTTCCGAATCCGGTACTGACTGTTAAAGGAACGGAGAGTCTGACAACATGTTCCATGCAGTTAGTGACCAAACTTTTGAGTAGGTATTGCTCGGATTTATGACATTTGAAGTTCAGTTCATCGTGAACCTGAATGATCATCCGGGACATCATACCCTCTTCCTGTATGCGTTTGTGTATGCAAATCATGGCCATTTTGATAATGTCGGCAGCAGAGCCCTGGATGGGGGCGTTGATGGCATTGCGTTCGGCCATGCCCCTGACGACTGCGTTCCTGGAATTTATATCGCGTAAATAACGTCTTCTTCCCATGATAGTTTCTACGTACTCTTTTTTCCGGGCTTTCTCAACGGATTCTTCCATATATTTTTTTACTCCCGGATAGAGTTCGAAATAACCGTCAATCAGCTCTTTCCCTTCTTTTCGGCTGATGTGTAATCTTTCAGCCAATCCCCATGCAGAAATACCGTATATAATGCCGAAATTGGCTGTTTTTGCCCGGCGTCGCATTTCAGAGGTTACTTCCTCTAAAGATACATGATAAATCTTGGAAGCTGTAGCTGTATGTACGTCGATGCCATGATTGAAAGCTTCGATCAGTTCTTTATCCTGACTCAGGTGTGCCATCAGTCGTAGTTCTACCTGAGAATAGTCGGCAGAAAAGAAAATGTAATCATCGTCACCGGTGACGAAAGCCTTCCGGATTTTTCTTCCTTCTTCTGTCCGGATAGGAATATTTTGTAAATTGGGATTCAGACTACTGAGCCGGCCGGTTGCTGCCTCTGCCTGGTTGAAGCGGGTATGGATTTTTCCTGTCCCCGGATCGATAAAAGTAGGCAAGGCTTCTGCATAAGTAGATAAAAGCTTTTTCAATCCCCTATAATCCAGGATTTTGGTGATAATAGGGTGATCTTCTTCCAATTTGACTAATACCTGTTCTGAAGTGCTGTATTGTCCGGATTTTGTTTTTTTATGATTGCTGTCGATTTTGAGTTTATCGAATAAAATTTCCCCCAGTTGTTTGGGGGAACTGATATTGAATTCCTGTCCTGCCATTTCATAAATCTCTTTTTCCATGACACAACTGCGTTCTTTTAGCTCTTCGGATATGGATTTGAGTTCATGGGTATCGATACTAACGCCTTCATATTCCATGGCTGCCAGTACAAATACCAGGGGCATTTCGATATCGTTGTACAAAGTCAGAAGTCCTGTCTTTTGCAAATCTGCGCAGAGTTTATCCTTTAACTGGAAAATAATATCTGTCTTTTCGGCAAAATCACTTTCTCCCGGGGTATCCTCTTCAAACAGACTCAATTGCTGGTTTTCCTTTTTAGCTTCCGAAAGTTTGTAATTCAGATATTCCAGTGCAATACGGGACAAGTCGTGTGACATGTCCGGATGTAGTACATAGTGTGCAATCCGGATATCAAAGATTTGATTTTTCAACGAAATTCCGGCCCGCTTCAGCCAGATGATATCATTTTTGGCATCAGGTGATATCAGTATTTTTTCAGTGTCTTCAAAAACTTCCCGGAAGCGTAGTATGGTTTCCCGGACTTTTTCTCTATCGGAGGGCAGTTTTACATAACCAGCATGATGGGGCTGAATGGAGAAACAGAGACATTCCGGCCATGCTTGATACAGGAGATTGCTGTCAAGAACAGTATGCAGTGCATATTCTCCAGTCTCTTTCAGTTTCCGTATCAGCTCCGGAATTTCTTCGCTATAGTCTTTGTAGGAAACTTCAACTGTAGATATACTTTCAGTTTTTTCTTCTTCCGCTTCGGTATTCAATACTCTCCGTATCAGAGAAAACAATTCCAGTTCTTTGAAAACCGGTTCCAAAACCTGGACGTTGATATGTTGTTTTTCCAGGTCATTGGGTTCTATTGTTGTGGGTACTTCTGTACAGATGGTCACTAAAGTACGCGAGAGGTGGACTGTTGGCTGGCAATCCAACAAATTTTGACGTTGTTTTCCTTTTAATTCATCGATATGGTTGTATATTCCGTCTATATCTCCGTATTTATATACCAAAGTAGCTGCACTTTTAGGGCCAATTCCCGAACAACCGGGGACATTGTCTGCTGTATCTCCCATCAGGCCGAGAATATCGATGACCTGATCAACGCGCTCGATCCCGAAATGATCCAAAACCTCCGGAATTCCCCAGACTTCTGACTGATTACCGGAACGGCCGGGTTTATACATAAAGACTTTTTCACTGACAAGTTGTGCATAATCCTTGTCCGGAGTTATCATGTATACAGTATATCCTTCTTTTTCCGCTTTTTTTGCCAGCGTACCGATGAGATCGTCTGCCTCATATCCCGGAGCATCGATACACTGAATTCCTAATCCCCGGATAATGTCTTTGATATAAGGCACAGATTTCCTCAGATCTTCCGGCATGGGTGGACGTTGAGCTTTATATAGGGTATACATTTCATGTCTGAAAGTTGGACCTTCAGGATCGAATACTACGGCAATGTGGGTTGGCTTTTCCATTTCCAGTAATTCAAGCAGGAAATTGCAAAAGCCGAAAGTTGCGGAAGTATTGATACCGGTAGTCGTAATACGCGGATTATTGATAAAGGCATAATACGATCTGTAAATTAATGCATAAGCATCTAAAAGAAAGAGGACTTTAGAGTCAGACATAAATTCTAGCGTTAAGGTTTATTCTGGGCAAAGGTAGAAAAAAAAGAGCTTCAAAAGTTGGAGGGAAATGATTTGTTTGTATATTTGTACCCAATAAAATGGAAAGAAGATGAAGTTATTCGGGAATGTATATTACTTTTATTTTTACTTTTTTAGCAGAAAGTAAAGGGTTCCCGTATATAGAATTTAAATAAGATATTGTGGGCCCTGAATTGTTCAGGGCTTTTTTAATTTAAAGTGATGACAAAGTATTTTCGATTTAGCAGCCGTTTTTATTTTTACTTCTACTTTTATTTTAGAAAGAGTAGCCGGAGGCTGTGTATTTTGTCCTGAACTGAAAAGATGAATGGAATATATAAACCCCGGTGTGAATGCCGGGGTTTTTTATTTGGCAAACCGAAAACTGACAAACTAAAAAACGGAAAAGATGACAAAGATTGCAATTCAAGGAGTACACGGATGTTTTCACGAGCAAGCTGCACGGATATTCTATGGGAATGATATTGAGGTTTGTGAATGTCTTAGTTTTGAAGATTTATTTACAGCTTTGGAACAGAGACAAGCATCGGCGGCTGTCATGGCTATTGAAAATACAGTGGCAGGCGGATTATTACCCAATTATTCGTTGCTACGGAAATACGATAAAAAAGTCAAAGGAGAAGTATTTCTGCGTATTCAACAGAATTTAATGGCTTTACCGGGGCAAAGGACGGAAGACCTTGAAGAAGTGCATTCCCATTATATGGCGATTGCTCAGACCCGGGAATTTTTTAAACAGTATCCGGCGATCCGCCTGATTGAGTCGGAAGATACAGCTAAAAGTGCTGCTGATATTGCCCGTAAAGGTCAGATGCGTGCCGGAGCAATTGCTTCAGAGTTAGCTGCTGAAATTTTTGGACTGGAGATCTTACAAGCGGGCATCGAAACGCACAAGCAAAATTTTACCCGTTTCCTAATCCTGGATGACCAGATTACCGTATCAGAGAAGGAGATCGATAAGTCTTCCATCTGTTTTACACTTCCACATAAAACGGGGCGGTTGTCACAGGTTCTTTCTATATTTTCTTTTTATGATCTGAATCTGACTAAAATACAATCTTTGCCAATCCCCGGAAAAGAGTGGCAATATTTCTTTTATGTGGATCTGAAGTTTGAGGATTATGGTCGTTATCGGGAAGCTATGAAAGCTGTCACTCCTTTGATGGAGGACATTGTGATCATGGGAGAGTATAAAAGTTTTTAAAAATTATCCATTAAAATAGAAAACAATGATTATTCAAGTTGCTAATAGAACAAATGGTGTTGACGAATACTATTTTTCAAAGAAATTGCAAGAGATTGATTTGATGAACCGGCAAGGCAAGGAAGTGATCAATCTGGGCATTGGTGCACCGGACCGTATGCCACCCGGAGATGTTATTTTCACTTTAATAAAAGAAACTCAACAATCAGATAACCATGCTTATCAGAGCTATAGAGGAATAAAAGAATTGAGGGATGGTTTTGCCGGTTGGTATAAAAAATACTATCAGGTAGAATTGGATCCCGACAAAGAAATTCAGCCTTTGGCAGGATCTAAAGAAGGAATTTTATTATTATCACTGGCTTTTTTGAATAAGGGAGACAAAGTGTTGGTGCCGGATCCCGGCTATCCGACCTATTCTTCTGCAGCTCTTCTGGCTGAAGCTGATATTCTTTATTACGATCTGAAAGAAGAAAATAATTGGATGCCTGATTTTAAACAATTGGAAACGATGGATCTTTCGGGAGTAAAGATGATGTGGATCAATTATCCGAATATGCCTACCGGTGCTAAAGCCAGTATGGAATTGTACGAACAGCTTGTGGCTTTTGGATTGGAACACCGGATTCTGATTTGTAACGATAATCCTTATAGTTTTATACTGAATGAGGAGCATCTGAGTATACTGAAAGTAAAGAGGGCGAAAGAATGTTGTGTAGAGCTGAATTCTCTGAGCAAAGCACATAATATGTCGGGTTGGCGTATCGGAATGATAGCCGGGGAGGCAGATGTGGTAGCTCAGGTTTTAAAGGTGAAGAGTAATATGGATTCGGGGATGTTTAAGCCACTTCAATTGGCTGCAGTGAATGCATTGGCACAAAGTGAAGATTGGTATAATCAATTGAATAAAGAATATCAGGAGAGGAAAAAGTTGGCTGGTAAGATTTTTGATTTGTTGAATGTGAAATATGACAAGAATAGCGGGGGAATGTTTTTATGGGGAAAGGTGGATAGGCGCTGGAAAAACGGAGAAGAGTTGTCAGAGGAGATACTTCAGCAGGCCAGGGTTTTTATTACTCCGGGATTTATTTTCGGTAGTAATGGAGCACAATATCTCCGGATTTCCCTTTGTGCAAGCGGGAAAGTCTTGCAGGAAGCCGCAGACCGGATCCGGAAGTACTTACATGTAACAGATCTCCGGCATGGCTCATGGTGTTGAACTTTGATTGTTAACAAAAATAATTTGATATATGCAGGTAGGAATTATCGGAGTAGGTTTGATCGGCGGTTCAATGGCTGTGGATCTGAAGAAGAGGGGTTTTGCCAACCGTGTTGTAGGAGTTGAGTCGGATGCTTTACATGCTTGTGCAGCTAGGGAACTGGAATTGGTTGATGAAATTGTGAGCTATGAAGATTGTGTGGCATGCAGTGATATTATTGTTGTGGCTGTCCCTGTCAGTGTTGCAATCCATATGATTCCGGATATTCTGGATAAGGTCAGGGAAGAACATCAGGTGGTTACTGATGTTTGTTCTACTAAAGAAAAGATAAATGATATGGTACGTTACCATCCTCACC
>CAJMQA010000179.1 GCA_905215395.1 uncultured bacterium
GGGTAAACCATGTAAAAAAAAATGTAAAGACAAAATCTACACCGCTTTGGTCCCCGCGTGCCGGCTTCCGCTGGTTCCTGAACGATGATCACCGTCAATTGGTTCGTGGTGGCGCCGGAATCTTCACCGGACGTATTCCCTTTGTATGGATTGGGAACAGTTTCTCCAATACCGGTATGGATTTCCTGAAATACTATTTCGGAAACTACGGAATGCCAAATGGTTTTTATTTCAACACCTATCCGTATACACAGTATGAAATGCTGGAAAACGCCACTGCAGACAAAACCACCGAAGTGGATGTGTTTGACCGGAATTTCAAATTTGCTCAGAACCTCCGTTTCAACCTGGCTTACGAACATAATTTTTCTTTCGGGCTGAAAGCTACTGTAGAAGGATTATATTCCAAAACCCTGAATGACATCTTATACAAGGATCTGAATATCGCAGAAACCAACGAAACTGTTGGCAGCAAACTAGGGATGAATTTCGACGACCGTCCGCTGTTTAAATATAAAGTAAACAAAGACTACACCAATGTGATGTATCTTGGAAATACCAGCAAGGGTTACACCTACAATCTCTCGCTGAAACTGGAACAATCCTTCAATTTCGGTCTGGATGTATCAGCTGCATATACTTATGGGGAAAGTAAATCCATAAATCCGGGTTCCAATTCTGTAGCCGTGTCTAACTGGAAATACAATGAGATCATCCGGAACCCGAACAAACCGGAATTATCTTTTTCCGACTTTAACATACCTCACCGCATCATCGCTTCTGTGACCTATAGTAAAGCTTATTCCAAACATTTTAAGACAACGGTCAGTCTGATTTATACCGGACAGAGCGGTGCCCCCTATAATGTAACTTATTATGGTGATATCAACAACGACGGTTCCAATGGAAATGACCTGATCTTTATACCTACCGATCAGCAAATTGACCAGATGCCGTTCAACCCGACCAATACCCTGAGCGAAGCTCAACAGAAAGCTGACCTGAAAGCTTTCCTGGCTTCGGCTGATTATCTGAAAGATCACCGGGGAGAATATTTTAAACGGAATGCTGCCAATATGGATTTTGAACACCATTTCGACCTCCGCATCATGCAAGATTTCAAATTCAAAGCCGGAAACCGTACGCATACCTTCCAGCTGACATTTGATGCCATGAATATCGGTAACATGTTCAACAAAGAGTGGGGAATCGAAAGCTATTTATCCAACAATAGTTACTCCCCGATTACCTACTCCAACAATAAATTTCAATACACTTCCGGGGCAGACTATAAACCGGTATCTGTAAGTGATATTTACTCCCGCTGGAGAGGCCAGCTTGGCATCCGTTACTTCTTTTAAAAAAGTAAGAAGTACTCATCAATAAAATGCGGCTATTTTTCTAGCCGCATTTTTTATAAAAAAATTCAGAAAGCTGTAACCTTATCTTTTTTCCGGCGTATAATCCTATGATTTAGCACACACCACGGGGAGGGGAAGCTTATCAACAAGCTGATTTTCGGTCGAGTTCTTTAAAATGCCAGAAAGATACACCACGGGATAAATTACACCACGCACACACCACACAGACGCACATATAATAATTTCTTTTCAAAATCCCTGTCTATTCTGCTTTTAAGAAACCTCAGGAAATGTCTCCCTTATATAAAAAACACAGAAGGCGCAATTTCGTTGCGCCTTCTGATTTTATACGAAAATAGGGTCAACGAATTTCAGACCCCGGTTTCACCTTTTTATCAGGCCTGACAAAGGCCAGCGATCCGTCGGCATTTTCAGCCATCAGAATCATTCCCTGAGATTCGATACCTTTCAGGGCCTTGGGTTCCAGATTCACCAGAATACTTACCTGTTGTCCGATCACCTCTTCAGGGGTATAATATTCAGCTATGCCTGAAACAACTGTACGGGTATCAATACCGGTGTCGATTGTCAGCTTCATCAGTTTTTTAGTTTTCGCTACCTTTTCTGCTGCCACAACTTTGCCAGCCCGGATATCCAGTTTGGCAAAATCATCAAAAGAAATATTTTCTTTCGCCGGAGTCACCTGAGCATTGGCTAGTTCATTAGCTTTTTTTGTCGCCAGCAACTTATCTACCTGCTGCTGAATTTGTGCATCTTCGATCTTATCAAATAATAATCCCGGCTCATTTAATTGATGCCCGGCAGGAATCACATCATCCCCCATCCGGCTCCACGCTAATGGCTCTATGTTCAGAAATCCACGCAATTTTGCAGCACTGAAAGGAACAAAAGGTTCAGTCAGGGTAGAAAGGTCTGTGGCAATCTGTAAACAGATATTCAAAATGGTCTTCACCCTTGCCTCATCTGTTTTGATCAATTTCCAGGGCTCTGTATCAGCCAGATATTTATTCCCAAGACGGGCCAGATTCATACATTCTTTCAGGGCTTCCCGGAAATGGAAAGTATCCAGATTCTTTTCCACCCTTCCGGTTATCTCCGGAATCTCTGCCAGCACTTCCCGGTCATAATCCGTCAATTCTCCCCTTTCCGGCACTTTACCCCCAAAATATTTCTGGGTCAGTACCAGTGCCCGATTGATAAAGTTCCCGTAGATAGCCACCAACTCATTGTTATTACGGGCCTGAAAATCTTTCCAGGTAAAATCGTTATCCTTTGTTTCAGGAGCATTAGCTGTCAGAACATACCTCAATACATCCTGTTTACCTTCAAATTCCCTCAAATATTCATGCAACCAGACTGCCCAGTTACGGGAAGTAGAAATTTTATCTCCCTCCAGGTTCAGGAACTCATTGGCCGGAACATTATCAGGGACAATATAACTACCTTCAGCCTTCAGCATAGCCGGAAAAATAATACAATGGAAAACAATATTATCTTTTCCGATAAAATGAATCATCCGGGTTTCCGGATCCTTCCAATATTTCTCCCATTCCGGAGTAAGATCTTTGGTAGCCGAAATATACCCGATAGGAGCATCGAACCAAACATAAAGCACTTTTCCTTCCGCTCCTTCTATCGGCACAGGTACCCCCCAGTCCAGATCACGAGTTACAGCACGTGCCTGTAAACCATTATCCAACCAGGACTTACACTGTCCATATACATTTGGTTTCCACTCTTTATGCTCTTCCAGTATCCACTCTTTTAACCATCCCTCATATTGATCCAGAGGCAAATACCAATGTTTTGTTTCTTTCAGCTCAGGCTTATTTCCGGTAATAGCGGATACCGGATTGATCAGGTCTGTTGCGTTCAGGCTGGTACCGCAAGCTTCACACTGATCACCATAAGCTTTCTCATTTCCACAATGAGGACATTTTCCGATAATATAACGGTCCGCCAAAAACTGTCCGGCTTTCTCATCATAAAATTGCATGGAAGTCTTTTCAATGAATTTTCCCTCTTCATACAATTTCCTAAAAAATGCCGAGGACAATTCGTGATGTGTTTTAGAACTGGTCCGGGAATAAATATCGAAAGAGATACCCAACTCCTCAAACGAATCTTTGATGATCTTATGATACCGGTCAACAATATCCTGCGGAGTGACACCCTCTTTCTGCGCCTTAATAGTAATAGGTACTCCGTGTTCATCCGAACCTCCGATAAAAACCACCTCTTCCCCCTTCTGTCTCAAATATCTGACATAGATATCTGCCGGGACATATACTCCGGCTAAATGCCCGATATGCACAGGACCATTGGCATAGGGCAACGCCGTAGTTACTAAATTTCTTTTGAATTTACTCATATCTGAATTAGAATTTGTAAAATTATAACGCTTTTAAGGTGCATAAAGCCATTGAGATATACGACCTTACCATCCGATCAACTTCATGGACACCAGGAAACTGCAAAGTTAGAAAATAAAATCGGTCGCAAGTAAGAAATAATCGAAAATTGAAAAATCGAAAATTGAAATTTACTATCTTCGCACTCATAAATTACATCGTTATGTTCAGACCACCTTATCTTCAGTCCGGTGATAAAGTTGCATTAGTCTCTCCTGCAGGGAGTATTGATGTTTCTTTTCTACAATATGCCTTCAAGCTACTAAGTTCGTGGGATCTCCAACCTGTCATCGGAAAGCATGCGGCAGTTACCTGCGGCTATTTTGCAGGTACCGACGAGCAACGCGCCGAAGATATGCAATGGGCTTTGAACGATGAAAATATCAAAGCCATTTTCTGTACCCGGGGTGGCTACGGTAGTTTACGGATTGTCGAACAATTGGATTATTCCATTTTTCAGGGCGCCCCCAAATGGTTGATCGGATTCAGCGATATCACCGTTTTTCATTCCAAGCTGAATACCCTGGGAATAGAAAGCATGCACGCACCTATGCCTAAAAGTTTTCAGGATACAAATCCGGAAGCACTCCAAAAACTAAAAGAGTTCTTATACGGACAGATAAGCTCCTACCAACTTCCCCCTCACCCATTCAACCAGGAAGGGGTAGTTCAGGCAGAATTAACAGGAGGTAATCTGACCTTATTACATTGTCTGCATTCCTCTGTACTTGAATGCAAACATCAAAGCTCTATTCTGTTTATAGAAGATGTCGGAGAAAATCTGTATGCCATCGACCGTATGTTACAGAGTCTCAAACTGACAGAGAAATTCTCCAAATTGCAAGGGGTAATCGTCGGAGATTTTACTGAAATGAAAGGCTTCAATTTCGGCAAGGATGCTTATGAAATTGTCCGGGATATATTTAACGAATACAATTATCCCATTTGTTTTGGCTTTCCGGCCGGACATTCTGCCAATAATTACCCGTTAATCATCGGTTCTACAATTGAAATGGAAATCTCCTCCAAGGGAACCTCGATCTGTTTTCTGAACGATTAAATATTTGCATTTACCATGAAAAAATACCTGACCCCCGTATTGATTCTGATCATTTGTGCCTGTAACCCCTCCATTGTATACGAGAAGTACGAAGAACTTCCGGAGGAAACCTGGAACAGGTATCACGTTGCAGAGTTTGTGGCAAATATTCCCGACAGCGGTGTATACAATGTAAAAATATGCCTGCGCCATACGACCGACTATGAAATGGCCAATCTTTGGTGCTTTATCTCCACCCGCAGTCACAGCGCCAAACAAGTAAAGGATACGGTTAATCTGAAAATAGCAGCAACAGACGGACGATGGATAGGAACAGGAGGTTCCATAAAAAGCATAGAACAGGATATCCACCAGAATCCTGTACCGCTCCCCAAAGGAAATGTCGTTTTCCGGATAGAACAAGGAATGCGTTTTGAGCAAATGAAAGGAATTAAAAATATTGGTATAAAAATCGAAAAAATCCACTGAAAAACAATTATGAAAAATAAACTGGCCCGGTTCGCAGAAATGGAAGAATTACCCAATGTATTTCAGCCCAAACATGCAGAAATATTCCGTACGGACTATCCATTGAAAGGGAAATGGCAAAATGAGGTATTTCACAATGACCATCCGATTGTACTGGAGATCGGATGCGGGAAAGGTGAATATACAATTGAACTGGGAAAGTTATATCCTGAAAAAAACTTTATCGGCCTGGATATAAAGGGAGCCCGGATGTGGAAAGGTGCCAAAACAGCAGCAGAATCAGGTATGACCAACGTGGCATTCCTTAGAATGTATGCGGAAATGCTGGAATCAGCCTTTGCTCCCGGAGAAATTTCCGAAATATGGATCACTTTCCCGGACCCGCAAATGGCGAAAACCAGGAAAAGATTAACAGGCACACGCTTTCTGGGTCTTTACCAAAAAATAGCAATCCCTGGAGCACCTGTTCATTTAAAAACAGACAGTCCCTTCCTGTACACCTATACCTCTGCATTAATCCATCTGAATCAGCTGAAAGCAGAAATCAGCACAGAAGATCTTTATGGCTGTGAACTGAAAGATAAAATACTGGGCATCAAAACTTTTTATGAAAAGCAATGGCTTTCCAGAGGAAAAAAGATAAAATACATCCGTTTTTTCCTGAATCCGGAGATCTCTCTGACAGAACCGGACGTAGAAATAGAAAAGGACGATTACCACAGTGAGGCACGTTTTATGAACAATCACACGATTTGAATCAATACGGATCATGAGCGCAAAAAAAGTTTTGATGGCAATGAGCGGAGGCATCGACAGCACGGTAGCAGCCATGTTACTATTGGAAAAGGGATACGAATTGGTGGGGGTAACCTACCGGACTTTCGACAATATTTCCCGGGGATGTATGGAAAAAGAAAAAGGTTGCTGTAGCGTGGATTCCTTATTCGAAGCCAAACGCATGGCCCAGGATCTGGGATTTGAGCACCACATCCTGGATACCCGGCAGGAATTCAAAGATACAGTGATTACAAATTTTATAGACGAATATTTACAGGGACGAACTCCGAATCCCTGTGTAATTTGCAATTCCACCATAAAATGGGGAAAACTCATCGATACAGCCAATGAAATGGGATGCGATTACATTGCTACCGGGCATTATGCCCGCATCGGACAGCAGGACGGGCGCTGGTATCTGCGCAAAGGAGCTGACGAATCGAAAGATCAGACCTACTTTCTCTGGACACTCACCCAGGAAAATCTGTCGCGCACAATCTTCCCTTTAGGGGAACTGACAAAACCTGAGGTACGGCAAATTGCCTTGAATCATGGTTATGAAAAATTGTCGAAAAAAGGGGAAAGCCAGGAAATATGTTTTATCCCGGACAACGATTACCGGGCTTTTCTGGCCGGTCATGTCGAAGGATATACAGAAAAATACGGCCCGGGAAATTTCATTGATAGCAACGGCAAGATATTGGGACAACACAAAGGTTACCCGAACTACACCATCGGACAACGTAAGGGCCTGGGAATCGCCCTCGGACAACCAATGTTTGTTATAAGGATACACCCGGAAAACAACACCGTTGTACTAGGAACAAAAGATGAACTTCAGGGAAAAACCTTTTATGCCAAAAACATCAATCTGATGAAATATGGCCAGATTCCTGAAGGTCTGGAAGTGATAGCCAAAATCCGCTACCGGAACGCCGGGGGAAAAGCTTCTTTATACCCTGAAGGCGACCGCCTGCGGGTCGTATTCCATGACAGTATGGACTCCATCACCCCTGGCCAAAGTGCCGTATTCTATGAAAATGAAGACGTGGTAGGGGGAGGAGTGATTGAAAGCTAAGGCTTCTGCTG
>CAJMQA010000180.1 GCA_905215395.1 uncultured bacterium
CGGAACCGGAAACCGCGTCCAGACCGTTATCTTTTAATCAACAGACGCAGGGTAAATCATAAGGAACTGAAACAGATCCGGAAATTCCCGATCTTTCGTCTGGGAAAAAATAAAGGAGGTTTTCAGGCGGTTGTGAACAATAAAAGACTGCAACCCCATGTAAATCTGGCGGGACGTACGATCGGTTATCTGAATGAATCTGCCGACGGCACTTCGGAAGGAAGGGTAGGATTGGAAGCTGCTTTTGAGAATCAACTGAAAGGTGAATGCGGACAGGGGATCAAGCGGATGATGTCGGGTACCTGGATGGTGATTGAGCAGCAGGAACCGGTGGATGGGGAGGATATCGTGACTACTATAGATGTGGACTATCAGGATATCGTACAGCATGCATTGAAAAAGCAACTGGAAAAAAGTGAAGCAGGAAGTGGTTCCGCTATATTGATGGAAGTAAAGACCGGGGATATTAAGGCGATAGCTAATATGGCCCGGGGAAAAGACGGTGTGTATGTGGAAAATCAGAATTTTGCAATCAGTGGGGCCGGGGAACCGGGCTCGGTGATAAAGGCAGCAACAATGATTGCATTGCTGGAGGATGGCTGTATTTCTGCGAACGATACCATTGATTTGGGAATCAGCGGAAAATATAAGTTTTATGACCGCTATCTGACTGAATCACACGACGGACTCGGTAGAGTGACGGTAAAACAAATGATGGAAAAGTCGGCAAACGGTATTGCGAAAGTGGTATTTGAACATTATCAGAACCGGGCGGAAAAATTTGTAAACAGATGGTATGCCATGGGGTTGGATAAAAAGACCGGGATTTGTTTACCGGGAGAGGCTGATCCGTATATCAAGTATCCGAAAGAAAAAGGATGGAGTGGGATTACGCTCCCCTGGATGAGCATTGGGTATGAGTTAAAGATTACCCCTTTGCAGATTCTGGCATTTTACAATGCCATCGCCAATGACGGACAGCGTATGCGTCCCCGTCTGGTGAAAGAAATCCGGAAAAGGGGAGAGGTGGTTAAGTCGTATGATACAGAGGAAGTCGGGGGAAGGATATGCAGCCGGAAAACGCTGAACGAAATCAGGGATATGCTGGAAGGGGTAGTAAAGAACGGAACGGCCAGAAATATTTATACCGATAAATACAGAATAGCCGGAAAAACCGGTACTGCACGTATGGCCAGCGGGGCCGGCGGATATGGGGGAGGACGTTACCGGGCTAGTTTCGTGGGATATTTTCCGGCGGATAATCCCTTGTATTCCTGTATTGTTGTGATTGACAATCCCTCGAACGGCTATTATGCCACGACGGTATCTGCACCTGTATTCCGTGAGATAGCAGATAAGGTTTATTCGATGGCCTATGTACAATATGCAAAGCCCGGATATGAACCGGACAAGTCTTTGCCTGTATGTAAGAACGGGCTGAGAGAAGATTTCCGGACTATATTTGACGAATTGGATATGGATTTGGACGGGGTACGCGAAACGGATGGTGCTGACTGGGTGCTGACTGCAAGTAATGAACAGGAAAATGTGGTTCTGAAACCACGTCGTATTACCTATTCGTCAGTTCCGAATGCCAGGGGAATGGGTTTGAGGGATGCACTGTATGTACTTGAAAATTCGGGTTTGAAAGTGGGAGTTGTAGGATCGGGTATGGTGCAGAAACAATCCATTCAGCCGGGAAGTAATGTTCCCAGGGGAACTTATATACAGATAGAATTAAGATAATATAAAATAACAGGGTGGCGGAGAGCCGTATCGTATTATGAAAAAACTGACGGAATTATTGGAGGGAATTGAAATTCTGGAAATGGACGGAAAAGAAGAGCTTTCTGTTCAATCCGTACATTTCGATTCGAGAAAAATAGGAAAAGGTGATATGTTCGTAGCACAAAGAGGGGTGAATGTGGACGGACACATTTATATAAACAAAGCCATTGAACTGGGGGCTGTTGCGGTGGTTTGTGAAGAATTACCCGCAAAGAAAACAGAAGGCGTAACTTTTGTCGTAGTAGCCGATTCTTCAGATGCTTTGGGAAGGATTGCTTCCAATTATTACAACCACCCTTCCCTGGAATTGAAACTGGTAGGGGTTACCGGAACCAACGGGAAGACGACAACTGCCACTTTATCCTATGAGCTGGTTCGTTTTGCCGGTCATAAAGCCGGGTTGTTGTCGACTGTCTGTAATTATATCGGGGATGAAAAGGTGCCGGCCACCCATACTACTCCGGATGCTCTGGCCATCAATGAATATTTGCGCCGCATGGTGGATGCCGGATGTGAGTATTGCTTTATGGAGGTCAGTTCTCACTCCATTCACCAGAAACGTATTGCCGGTCTGGATTTTGACGGGGCTGTCTTTTCAAATATTACTCACGATCATTTGGATTATCACAAGACTTTTAAAGCATATATAGAGGCTAAAAAAGCTTTTTTCGACCAGTTGCCGGAGCATGCTTTTGCATTGACTAATGCAGACGATAAAAACGGGATGGTGATGTTGCAGAATACTGTGGCTCATAAATATACCTACTCTTGCCGGACTATGGCCAGTTTTATGGCGAAAGTGGTGGAAAAGCGGTTGGACGGAACGCTGATGCGTCTGGATGGAAGTGAGGTATGGACAAAATTTACAGGAGATTTCAATGCATATAATATTCTTGCGGTGTATGCTTCGGCTTGTTTGTTGGGATTTCCGAAAGAAGAGATACTGAAGTATATCAGTATGCTGGTTCCGGTATCCGGTCGTTTTGAGACGCTGATGTCACCACAGGGAGTGATGGCTGTGGTGGATTATGCTCACACTCCCGATGCTGTTGAGAATGTGCTCTCTACCATTAAGGGATTGAAAGGAAAGCACAATCTGGTGATAACTGTGGTGGGAGCAGGTGGAGACCGGGATAAAACCAAGCGGCCGGAAATGGCTGATGCTGCCTGCCGGTATAGCGACCGGGTGATTCTGACTTCGGATAATCCCCGTAGCGAAGAACCGGAAGCAATTATCCGGGATATGCTGGCCGGAGTGAAAGCAGAGTATAAGGATAAGGTGCAGACGGTGACGGACCGTAAGGAGGCAATCCGTTTGGCTGTGGCGATGGCATCGAAGGGAGATATTGTACTGGTGGCCGGAAAAGGACATGAGAATTATCAGGAAATCAAAGGGGTGAAACATCACTTTGACGATAAGGAAGTCCTCTGTGAGATTTTTTCATCTTTAGTCGTTAACCCTTAATTATTGCTCTATGTTATATCATTTGTTTCAATATCTGCAAGACTTGAATTTTCCGGGTGCCGGAATGTTCCAGTATATTACATTCCGTTCGGCATGTGCTATTATCTTGTCTCTGATTATAGCGACAGTGATCGGCAAACGGGTCATTAAAATGCTACAGCGCCAGCAGATCGGTGAGGAAATCCGGGATCTCGGTTTGCAGGGACAGATGGAGAAAAAAGGAACCCCTACTATGGGAGGGATAATTATATTGCTGGCGATACTGGTACCGGTACTTTTATTTGCCCGTCTGGACAATATTTATATTCAGCTGATGATTATCTCTACGGTTTGGTTGGGGGGAATAGGGTTTGCAGACGATTATATCAAAGTGTTCCGGAAACACAAGGAAGGATTGAAAGGACGCTTTAAAGTGATCGGACAGGTGGGGTTGGGCTTGATTGTCGGACTGACCCTCTATATGAGTGACGACGTGGTCATCCGGGAACGGGCGACTCTTGCCGATGTCGGAGTGATTACCAGTACTGTGGATGAGGGATTTGTGACGGAAAATATGCAGCAGGTGCTGACGAAAGATGTGAAATCGACGAAAACGACGATTCCCTTTTTCAAGGATAATGAATTTGATTATGCCTGGTTTACCTCTTTTGCAGGTAAATATGCAGAAGGATTGGGATGGATATTGTTTGTGATTGTAACCATTTTTATCATCACGGCAGTGTCCAACGGTGCCAACCTGACGGACGGCCTGGACGGACTTGCCACGGGAACATCGGCAATTATCGGTGCGACATTGGGAATACTTGCCTATGTGTCCGGGAATATGGTGTATGCCGATTATCTGAATATCATGTATATTCCGCATTCCGGTGAGCTGGTTGTGTTTGTTTCTGCATTTATAGGGGCAACCATCGGTTTCCTCTGGTACAATTCCTATCCGGCACAGGTGTTTATGGGCGATACCGGTAGTTTGTCACTTGGGGGGATCATAGCTGTTTTTGCGATTATCATACACAAAGAACTTTTAATTCCTGCACTTTGCGGAATTTTCCTGATGGAAAATCTCTCGGTGGTGATGCAGGTGAGTTATTTTAAGTATACCAAGCGGAAATACGGGGAAGGGCGCAGGATCTTTTTGATGTCGCCTTTACATCATCATTTCCAGAAAAAGGGCATCCCGGAACCTAAGATTGTCACCCGTTTCTGGATTGCCGGGATTATCCTGGCTGTGATTACCATTGTAACACTGAAGATCCGGTAAGGGACCGGAAGAATGTAAAATGAAAATTTAAGAATATGAAATTGGTTATTCTGGGAGGAGGAGAAAGCGGTGTCGGGGCTGCAATTTTAGGCAGGAAACTGGGATATGAGGTGTTTTTGTCTGATAAAGGAAAGCTGGCGGACAAGTACCGGAACATATTGTCCGAAGAAGGATTTGATTTTGAGGAGGGACAGCACAGTGAAGAACGTATTTTTGCTGCCGGTCTGGTGGTGAAAAGTCCGGGGATACCCGATACCGTTCCTATGATTGTGAAGCTGAGGGAGAAAGGTATAGAGGTCATTTCGGAGATTGAATTTGCCGGAAGGCATACGGATGCCTGTATGATCTGTATTACCGGAAGTAACGGGAAAACAACGACTACTTTATTGACCCATCATATCCTTAGCCGGGCGGGGGTAGATGCCGGCCTGGCAGGGAATATGGGACGGAGCCTGGCGGCACAGGTGGCAGAGGATGCCCATCCGGTGTATGTCGTTGAACTTTCCAGTTTCCAGCTGGACGGGATGTTCCGTTTCCGCGCTGATGTAGCTGTGCTGACTAACATTACACCCGACCATCTGGATCGCTACGATCATAAATTTGAAAATTATATTGATTCGAAATTCCGCATACTGAACAATATGCGGCCGGAGGATTTATTTATTTACGGACGTGACAGTGAGGCTGTCCGGCAGAAATTGACGGATATGGAAATCGTTCCGCAGGAGGCCGGATTTTCCTATGGGGAGGAAAGAACCGGAAACGGAGCCTGGATGGAAGGGAATATGGTGGTCGCTGCGCTGGATGGACGGCAATTCCGGATCCCGAAAGGAGAGATCAGCATTCAGGGAAGGCACAATGTTTACAATGCCATGGCTGCCATCCTGGCCTGCATGCGCATGGGCGTTCCGGATGAAAAGCTGGCGGAAGGATTGCGGACTTTCCCGCAGGTGGAACACCGGCTGGAAACTGTGGAGCTCATAGACGGAGTCACTTACATCAATGACTCGAAAGCTACAAATGTCGATTCTGCCTGGTATGCTTTGGATAGTATGACCACACCAGTGGTATGGATTGCTGGTGGTACCGATAAGGGGAATGATTACAGCGTGTTGTCCGGTCTGGTCCGCGAGAAAGTAAAGGTATTGGTGTGTATGGGTGTGGATAACCGGAAACTGGTGGAGAATTTTTCCGGTATCTGCGAGGTGGTGGATACCGGTAGCCTGGACGCTGCTATGGAGGCTGCAAGACGGTATGCGGTGAAAGGCGATACGGTCCTGCTCTCACCTTGTTGTGCCAGTTTCGATTTGTTTAAAAACTACGAAAACCGGGGAGAGCTGTTTAAAGCTGCTGTCCGGAGGCTTAAACGGAGCGGGGAGTGAAAAATGAAGAACTGGAAAGATAAAATAGCATTCAAGGGAGATAAGATCCTCTGGTATATCGTTATTATGCTGATGATCGCCTCGGTGATGGTGGTATATTCCTCCACCGGACGTCTGGCATATAATGAGAAGGGGGGAAATACCCTGTTTTATCTGATCAAGCAGCTGTTCCTGATCGGAGGTTGCTTTGGGGTGATGTTTATTGTCCAGTCTATTCATTATCGTTATTTCTATAAATATGCGGGGATATTGTTGTTTATCTCTGTCATTTTATTGTTGTATGCAGCTTTTGGAGGCACCAATATCAACGGTGCCGGACGATGGATCCGTATACCGCTGGTCGGCCTGACCTTTCAGCCTTCAGAGCTGGCAAAGATCGCCATCATCATGTTTACGGCCCGGATATTGGCAGATGCCCAGACCGAGTATTGCTGTGAAGATGCTGTCTTGCAGAAATTTTTATTGTTTGTCGGTCCGGTTGTTTTGCTGATTTTTATGGATAACTTTTCCACATCGGCTTTGATCGGTGCTGTTTGTTTTATCTTATTCATGATAGCCCGGATGCGGTGGAAATTGCTGGGGATTACCCTGGGAACCGCTTTGGGGGCAATTGTACTGGTTCTTGTGCTTGGGTTTTATGTTCCTCAGGTTAAAGAATGGGGACGTGTGGGCACTATGGTCAACCGTATCACCGATTTTGCCCGGGGGAGTGAAGATGGAGACGGTTATTCCTATCAGTCGGTACAGGCCCGGATTGCCGTCGCCCGCGGAGGTTTGATGGGGAGCGGACCGGGAAACAGTACACAGCGGAATTTCCTGCCCCATCCCTATTCCGACTTTATCTACGCGATTGTGATCGAGGAATATGGCTTGGGAGGGGGAGCTTTTATCATGCTGTTGTATGCCGTTGTGCTGTTCCGGGTCGGGGTGGTCGGACGGAAAAGTATGAAAAATGAGCAGTTGAATGCCCGTGGTATGCCTGATATATTCCCTGCCTTGCTGACCATAGGACTGGGACTTACTATTGTGATGCAGGCCATGATCAATATGGGGGTTTGTGTCGGCTTGCTGCCTGTGACCGGTCAAACCTTACCTCTGGTCAGTATGGGAGGAACTTCACTTTTATTTACCAGTGCCGCTTTCGGGATTATTCTGAGTGTAGCCCATACTTTTTCTGCGGAAGGACAGGCGGAAGAATTGGAAAGACAGAGACTAAAAAATGAACGACCGCAGAAATCCGGCCGGAAAAAACCGGAAT
>CAJMQA010000181.1 GCA_905215395.1 uncultured bacterium
AAGGATCGTTTTCCAGATCGATATCCGGATCCACTCCATGGCCTTCGATGATAAAGCCACTGCCGTCAACTGCAAAAGGTGCATAGGAAGGGGTGACAATGGAGCCTCCATCGACAACCGGGATAGTTCCGCTGTATCCGACAACTCCTCCCCAACTCCGTCTTCCGATCACTGTTCCCAGTTTATTGAATTTGAAACGGTAAGGGAACAGATCGCCGTCAGAGGCTGAATATTCATTGACCAGTAACACTTTGGGTCCCAGGAACGTTCCTACAGGACTTACACTGCCTTCCGTCTGATTGGTATGCATGGTGAAGAAAGTGGGGGTACGCATCAGTCGCTCTGTGATCATGGGCGAAACATTACCTCCGCCGTTTCCGCGGTCATCGATGATGAGGGCTTTTTTGTTCAATTGGGGATAGTAGTGTTTTACAAACTCATTTAATCCTTCAACGCCCATATCCGGGATGTGTATGTAACCGACCTGGCCGTTTGTGGCTTCGCTGACTTTACGGATGTTATTCTGCACCCAGTTGTAATAATACAATTGTGATTCATCGCTTATCGGGGTAACCAGTACTTTCCGGGCATTTTTTCGTTCAGGGGTGGTATTTACTTCCAGTTCGATGGTTTTGCCGCTTGTACCGATCAGTTCTGTAAAAATAGTAGGGCTGTCTTTCAGGGATTTGCCATTCACGGACAGAATATAATCTCCCTCTTGTACATTTACTCCGGGCATAGTCAGGGGGGAACGGGTGGCGTAATTCCAGTTGGCTCCTTCAATAATTTTAGTTACCTTAAAGTATCCGGAAGCATCTTTTTGGAAACGGGCTCCCAGTAATCCCATGGAAATTCTTTCGGGGGTGGGATGTTCGCCATTGGCTGAGTAAGCATGTCCGACACTCAGTTCCCCGATCATTTCTCCGATGATGTAGGTGAGGTCTGTCCGGTGGTTTACGTAAGGAACCAATACTTTGTATTTTTCATATACGCCTTGCCAATCTACTCCGTGCATGTTTTTGGCATAGAAAAAATCCCGCATCTGCCGCCAGCTTTCATTGTATATCTGCATCCATTCCTGATGATAGTCGATGTATTTCTTTAATCCTGAAGTTGAAATGGGTTGACTGATATTTACCGGAGCAGAAGGAATGTCAATGACTTGGAAAGATCCTCCGGAGCTTGCGATGGCTTTGTTGTAATTGGTTCCGAATATAATATTCGCATTCAGATTGCTCTCCCGTTTATCTTTCAGATTGTACAGGCTGGTTTGTCCGCTCCGGTTGTAATAAACGTTGTTGCCGATCATATGTACATTACGGTAATTTCCGGCAAGTACGGGTAATTCAATAATGCGTTCGTTGAGGTTTTCAAAATCGTAGCTGATTTGTCTGGTTTTTGCTTCCTGATCTCTCTGTTTTTTTGATTTTACCTCTTTAGTTATCGCTGTGTTATTTTCTTCAGGTTTTACCATATCATTTTCCGGGGCAAACGGGATTTCCGCATCTTTGGCCAGGGGGAGTACATACACTTTGTTCATGTTTGTATAAACGTGATTCCATTCCGTATTGCTGTATGTGGGAGTAAAAGTACGGGCAGAAACAAAAACCAGATATTTCCCGTCTTTGCTGAAATTAGGCGAACTGACATTGAACCAGCCGTCTGTAATCCGGTGTTTTTCCTGGGTATTCCGGTCGTAGATGATGATATTATTCATCTCTTGGGCGGGTTGTATATACGTGATATAGCGACTATCCGGAGACCAGTTGAAAGAATGAATGGGGCCGACTCCTGAAGTCTCTATAACTTCGTTTTTTCCATCCGAAATCTGGGTCAGATTCAGGGTATTTTTCTTTTCGCTCCATAACATATAACGGCTATCCGGTGACCATTTCAGATCGAAGATATATGTTTTCAGATCTTTGGTGAGCATGCGCTCTTCTCCGGTAAAAGCATCTTTGAGCCAGATGTTGAATTCTCCGTTTTTGTCCGATACGTAGGCAATCCACTTTCCGTCAGGAGACCATTTGGCGTCGTAGTCGTTGGCGTCTGAAGAATTGGTCAGATTATAAGTGATGCCTTCTTTGGCTGGCAGGGTGAAGATGTCACCCCTGGCAGCTACTACGATCCGTTCTCCGTTCGGAGCTACGTCCAGGCCGCTGATTTGACTGCTTACGTTTTTCCATTCCGGGCGGGCCCAGTTCTGGTCATTATTAATTTCGACCTTGATTTTTCCGGCCTTTTCGGTTTTGGTATCGAAAAGGTAGATATATCCTCCGTATTCGTATACGATCTGATCACCTCCGATTGCCGGAAATTTGATGTCGTAGTCTTTATTGAAGGTCAATTGCCGGGTTGTTTTGTCCGATAGGTCGTAGACATAGAGATTCATGATGTTGTCACGGTCGGAAATAAAGTAAATTCTATTACCGTCTGCCGACCACATGGGAATGATGTCCTGGCGGATATTATCGGTGATCTTTTCGGATTGCTTTGTATTGAAATCAAAAATCCGGATATCATCGGCCATTCCTCCCTGATATCTTTTCCAGGTGCGGAATTCGCGGAAAATGTAATTGTAAGCTAATTTCTTACCGTCGGGGGAGTAGGATGCGAATCCACCATTTTTAAGCGGCACCTCAATCGCTTCGCCTCCTTCCGCCGGAATAGTCATTAACTGACCTGTGAAATCGTTGAAAGTATACTGGCGTGTACGGAAGAGTATATTTTTACTGTCCGGAGTCCAGCCGATCACTATATTGTTGGGCCCCATCCGGTCACCCAAATCATCCCGGTTTAAAGTAGCGGTGTAAGTAAGCCTTCTGGGAATGCCTCCGTTGGACGGGATGACGAATACCTCGGTATTGCCATCGTATTGGCCGGTGAATGCGATGTATTTACCATCCGGGGAGATCCGGGGGAACATTTCATACCCGGTGTGTGAGGTCAGTTTGCGGGCAGTGCCTCCTCCGGTTGTTACTGTATAAAGATCGCCGGCATACGAAAAGACGACCTGATTGCCGTTGATGTGGGGGAAACGAAGCAGACGAGCTTCCTCTGCTTTGCTGTTGGTGAATACCAGAAAGCATACGAGAGTGATTAGGAAACTTTTCATGAGATTAAAGTTTATGTTTGGCTACAAAGTTAAAATTGTTTTGGATTTGCAGGAACGAATATCCGGCTTTTATCTTAGAAAGCAAAGGAAAATGTAACCAGGGGAAGGAAAAAACAGTATAAATAAAAAACTGCAGAGACATAATGTAGTTACAAAGAGAAAAAAGCTTGGTGAGAATTGCTTTGTAAAAAATTATGCTCTGCAGAAAATGAGAACTCATTTTTTTAGGGGTCGGCATGTGACTTGGGAGTGTCATACCGACTACGTAGTGGTTTTAGTTTAGTTCTATACGATTTATTCGTATAATTCAAAATCTGCTTTATATTGTCCCTCCGGAGTAAAACAGATAATGGTGTATTTTCCTGCAGCTAAAGCTTTCAGATCAATGGGGTCGGCAGTTCCTTTAGAAGTATTGACTGTAGCCTGTATACACATATTTCCATTTTCGTCAACGATCCATACGGTCATCATACCCATATCATATGCAAAATTCAGGGTAATATTATCGTTCTGCTGGGATAAATTCCCGTGTACAGGACTATATAAGGAGACAGGACCGAACTCATCCCTGCCGGTATCACCTCCCATAAAATCCAGATCCTCGTCAGTAGCTTGTGCATATGATAAAGCAGGTGCGGCCAACATCAGACCGAGAGCCATCAAGAACATAAAAAACTTTGTTTTCATTTTGGTTTGTTTTGAGTTAAACGATGCACAAATTTAACTCGATTTTTGCTCTTGAAAATATTCTAAGGCTGGACAATCGGGTGGACAAAATTAAAATTATTATACAATTAATAGGCTGATTTATATAAAATTAATACATATATAAGGGGTGGACAGAATTTTTGTTCTCCCGATTTTTTATTGTTTTCAACTTCTTTTTTGTCGGTTGGTTTAAATTGATGTTATTAGAAATGAGTTAAGTATTCGTCCAGATCAATTTCTTTTTTCAATTTCAGTGAAATTTTATGTGCCAGTCTGGTTTTTCTTTTGCGGATGGCATCTACCGTGGCGTGGAAAATGGTAGACATATCCGATATTTTCCATTGGTGATGAATCATTGTTGCCAGTAAAAGTTCATCCGTACTGACATCCGGGAACAATTGCTGGAATTTACTCCCGAAATTTCCGTCAAAATTGGTCAGGCGGTCGAACAGGCGTCCGGATGATATGGCTTTTTGTTGAATCAGAGCTTCGTGTAAGATATTATACGCTTCTGTGCTTAAATTGTTCTGAGCTTTTAGCCGGGTAAACAGCCGTTCCAATTCAGCATAGTCGATATGATTTTCGGTAATAAACTCTTTGGAAACCGAAAAGCCCCATTCGGTATGTTTTATAGCTTCAGACAAATAGGCGCATTTAGCCTTGAGTTTTCGGTAATACAGGTAGACAGGGAAGCCGATTAATAGCAAACTCAACAAAATAGCGGTAACAGATGTATAAGCTTTCCATTTGATGTTTTCTGCCTTTAATTTTAATCTTTGGTTTTCAGCCCGTTGGTAACTTCTTTCCAAGTCCAGTAAATTATCCAAAACCAGAGTTTTGTTTAAACTATCTTTTAATAGGTTACTCTGAGTCCTATATAAATAAGCTGATTTGAAGTCTTCGTTTTTGGCTTTAAGTTCTGCTAATATTCTATAACCATTGATTTGATTGATTAAATCATTTTCTCCTTTTGCCGCTGAAATCATTTTATTGCAATAGAATTCAGTAGAATCAATTTGATTTTGGCTCTTGTATATTTTTAAAATGTTTAAATAACATTTTGAAGTTACTGTTAATTTATTTTTTAGATATAATGAGATACACTTTTCACAGTATTCTAAGGCTAGGTTGTAATTATTTATTCGTCCGTAAAATTGGCTTAATGCTGATAATGTGTGAATTTGTACTTGAAAAATCTTAACTGAATCTCCTTTTATTTGGGTACTTATCTCAAAGCTTTGATGTAATAATTCTTGTGCTTCCTTGTAATTATTCTTATTAATTTGCATTAATGCATTATATCTCATGGCGTAGATAGCAGAAATGGTATCTTGGGTTTGCATAAATTTTTTATAAGCATTTTGGAAAAGATATTCTGCATCTATATAATTTATTTGTTGATATTGTACATGTCCTAATAAATATTGGATTAGGCCTAATAAGTGAATGTCTTTGCTTCCACTAAGTTGGAAATTTTTTTCTGCTTCCTTGAGCAATTCGTATGCTCTTTTAACTTTATTTCTTTTCTTATATTCGAATTTCCCTATATAGTATTGACATCTGGCCAGGTTATACAGATCTTTTCCGTCCTGATAATATTCCAACGCGATTTTTAAGGTGGAGTCTGTACTTAAATAATTCAGATTTTTGTCAGTTGCCGAAGCATTCAGTAAATGGTAATAAGCTTGTTGAGCTTCATTCAGTTTCCCGGGGTCAATCTTTTTCAAACTGTCCCAAACGTATTTCGGATTTTCTTCCAATAAGTGATCCAGATCTTCTAATTGTTTGGTGTACTGTCTGTTATAAAAATTGCATGAACACACCACTCCCAATGAAAAGATTAAAAATATTAGTTTTCCCATACCACTACGTATTTTATTTTGCAAACATATACTAACTTTAACAGATTATCAACAATTTGGGCGGGCACTTTTAAAAAGTCAGTATTTTTTAAGCAAATTACACATCTGATAATAATAAGCTACTTATGTCAAATTATGTAAATTGTATCGTAGGAGAGGATGGATTTGATTGTTTATTTTTCCCGGATCATTTTGCTACCGGAATTAACTGATTCTCCGGAGATATGGGGAGTACCTTTTAAAAGCAGGTGTGCATTTCCGCTTAGTTCATAAGAGACACTATCCGTTACCTGTATTTCTGCCCTGGCTCCGGTTGCCAGGTTTAAATGTGCTGTTTCCGCCCGGAAATTCCGGGCTTCCAGACGGGCTGCTGTCTTCAGTACAGCCTGGAGGTTTTCAGAATTTCCTTTTAATTCTACGGTTGCAGATGTCCGGGCTGCTATCTGGATATTTTTCGTTTTGAGGTGAATCCGGATGCGGGCTCCGTTTGTGGCTTCCAGATTTATTTGTCCGCAATCCCATCTTTGGGGGGAAGCATCTATACGGGAACCATTGGATGCTCTCAGGTCACAGAGTACTGGCATGCTGATCAGGACATTCAGGTCTGCATATTTGGTAATTTTTATGGTATCGGGAATATAAACTTTCAGGATCTTATTGTGGACAACGGTTTTCAGATAAGGGAACAGATTGTCATCGGCTTCTACTGTAATAGGGAGTATTTCTCCTTGGACAATGGCGATATCTATTCCTGAAGAAACTTCAATACTGGTAAAGTCATTCAAATTACGTTGTTGTGTCAGTACATAGCCGGAACCTTTTATTTCTTTTGTATTTTGCCCGTATAGCGGAATAATAGATAACATCAAAAATAGTAAACCGGTCAATCTAAAGATTTTCATATTTATAGGATTCGTGTTTTTCCGATTTAACGGAAATTGCAGACATTAGGTTTGTTGTTTTTACTGTCGTTATTATAAAAAAAACTGCCCCCGAGGGCAGTTTTTCAAAGTTTGTGGTATTAGATAGTAGTATTGGTTATAAGTTCTATCCGGCATTGATGTATTTTTCCACCAATTCCTGGATTTTTTCGGGATCATTGCTGATATCCTGCCGTAATGTTCTGTCGTTATAGGCAGCTAGTTTTTTTATGATACCTTCGATCAACCCATTGCTGAATACATGATAAGCTTCATAGATGCTGCGCTGTTTCTGTAGACATTCTGCCGATTCTACACAAGAAGCCGGAAGATGGCTCAGGCGTTCAGCAATATCTTTATGAGCATCGTCGAAGATGTTTACATTTACATAACGGTCTTCAGCATATTTAACGGCATCAGCCATTTCAAAACCATGCCGGGCAGCTACAGCCAGGCCTGCCAGCAACAGGTAGATATCGGCAGAACCATCCGGACAACGGAATTCTATG
>CAJMQA010000182.1 GCA_905215395.1 uncultured bacterium
CGTATAAATGGCAGGTTTGCCTTATGAAATCGGCGTATTGAGCAATTTGAACTGCAAACTCTGTCCAATGTTGAACTGCTTCACATACTTTCCGCATTTCCTGACGGGAGTATTTGGTGTTCAGAATAAAGTGGGAAGAAGCCTGGTGGATTTCTTTGATACCGACCGACCAGTCCCTGTCTAGGATTTCGAGTAATTGTTGCATTTTCTCGATTTCGTCCAGTAATGACAGATCTGTCATTATTTTTTTTTCACTTCCAAATTGTTTTATACTTTGGAGTAAGAGTGCAAAATGTTCAGTTTCTTTTTCCATGCGATAGTAAAATAGTTTAAAGTGAATAAAATTTCTACTGCAATAGTAGAAGAGTACGTATGTAAAATATCGGTTTATTCGTATCGTTTAATTTGCTCCTATGAAATCAGATATTGATATTTATGTTATAAATGCGGTTCGTAAACGTCGGGAAACTTTAGGAATCAGTCAGGAAGCTCTTTCGTATCGTATCGGACGTTGCGGAAGTTTCATCGGTAATATTGAAAGTGGAACGCGGAAATACAGTATTCTTCATTTAAATCTGATTGCTTTGGAATTGAAATGTTCCATCCGGGATTTTTTTCCGGAACAGCCTTTAACCGAAAGAAAATCTTATTGAGTTTCAGTGATGTAATCCATAATCAAAACGTATGTAAATTAATTTTACAAATATAACATAATGTTTGGACTTTCCAAATTTGTTTATATGGAGTGTTCGGATATTGTGGTATTGAAATGGAATGAGTAAGTTTGCAGTATGGAGATCATAGGAATGGAACGGTTGCTGGAGTATTTCGGAGTCTTGACAGGAATTGTCTATCTTATACTGGAAATTTATCAGCATAGAGGTATGTGGGTTGTCGGTTTTCTGACTTCCTTTCTGTATGTTTTTGTCTTTTTCTTTTCTAAGTTTTATGCCGATATGAGTCTGAATATTTATTATGTCTGTATCAGTGTATATGGATTCCGGCAATGGAGAAAGAAAGGAAATCCGGACGTTGCGGATACCGGAATTACTTATGCTCACTTGAATGGGCGGTTATTATCAGGTATTGTGCCGGTTACTTCAGCTTTATTCGGACTCCTTTATTATGTGTTGTCGGGATGGACCGATTCACCTGTACCTGCGGGGGATGCTTTTACGACGGCTTTAAGTATTACGGCAACCTGGATGCTGGCACGGAAAATTCTTGAACATTGGTGGTTTTGGGTAGTTATCAATTTTGTTTCTATGTTTTTGTATTATCAGCGGGGGCTATTTCCTACCTGTTTTTTATTTTTTTGTTATGGAGTACTGGCAATTGTGGGATGGGTGAATTGGAAAAAGAAAGGAGTATTGAATGTTGGAAAAGTATAAATGCATAGTTGTAGCCAACGGTTTATTTCCATCGGGGGAACTGGCTTTGCGGATGTTGCGGGAAGCAGAATTTGTTATTGCTTGTGACGGGGCGGTGATGGAGGTTGAAAAGTACCGGGTTCCGGATATGATTGTGGGGGATTTGGATAGTTTACCTGAGGAGATATACCGGAAGTATACCGGTCGTTTATATCAGGTAAATGAGCAGGAAACCAACGATTTGACAAAGGCCATGAATTATGCGTGCAGGCATGGATTCCGGGAGGTTTTGATTCTGGGGGCAACGGGTTTACGGGAAGATCATACGCTGGGAAATATTTCCCTGTTATTGGAGTATGCTTCCGGTTTTGACTGTGTGGAAATGTTGTCTGATTTCGGAATTATGACCCCTTTGCTTGGGTCAGCAACTTTAGAATCCTGGCCGGGACAACAGGTCTCTTTATTTTCTTTGTATCCGCATGGATATATTTCTGTTTCCGGTTTGCGTTATCCTATTCAGAACCGCCGGTTATTGTATTGGTGGGAGGCGACTTTAAATGAGGCTCTGGAAGAGAAGTTTTCTGTTTCCTTGTCTGAGGGAGCCAAGGTGATTGTCTATAGGAAATTATAATCTTCCGGATGGAAAACCACCCGGAAGATTTATTGTGCTAATCAGGCTCTTAATTTTTGTGCGCTGATCTTATTCATTTTTTCAGCGGCATAAGCTTGGGTGATGACAATATCCTTTTTGTTTTGAGAAGGCATTTCAAACATCAGGTCAGTCATAATTGCTTCACAGATGGAACGCAGGCCTCTCGCACCCAGACGGAATTCTATCGCTTTATCAACAATGTATTCGTATACTTCCTCATCAAATTTCAAATTAATTCCATCCAGTTCAAAGAGTTTAATGTATTGACGAATAATAGCATTTTTCGGTTCTGTCAGGATATTACGTAAAGCCTGGCGGTCTAAAGGTTCCAGGTAAGTCAGTACCGGAAGGCGTCCGATGATCTCCGGAATCAGGCCGAAAGATTTTAGATCCTGAGGTGCGATATATTGAAGGAAGTTTTCCCTGTCTATTTTTTCGGCTGTCTGGCTGGCATGAAAACCGACGACCATGGTATTCATTCGGGCAGCAATTTTTTTCTCTATGCCGTCAAAGGCTCCTCCACAGATGAAGAGGATATTTTTGGTGTTTACCGGTATCATTTTCTGGTCCGGATGTTTCCGGCCTCCCTGAGGTGGGACGTTAACAATTGAACCTTCCAGCAATTTCAGTAAACCTTGTTGCACACCTTCACCGCTGACATCGCGGGTGATGGAAGGATTGTCGCCTTTCCGGGCTATTTTGTCGAGTTCATCGATGAATACAATCCCTTTTTCGGCAGCTTCCACGTCGTAATCTGCAGCCTGTAACAGCCTGGTGAGGATGGATTCAATGTCTTCTCCCACATAACCTGCTTCGGTAAGGACTGTGGCGTCTACAATGGTAAACGGCACGTGTAACATTTTGGCAATCGTACGTGCCAGTAAGGTTTTTCCGGTTCCTGTGCGTCCCACCATGACGATGTTGGATTTTTCGATTTCCACATCATCTTTTCCTGCCTTATGCAACAGACGTTTGTAGTGGTTATATACTGCAACGGCCAGATGTTTTTTCGCTTCATCCTGACCGATGACATATTGATCCAGAAAGGATTTGATCTCTATTGGCTTTTTGACTTCAATATGATCCAGGTTGAGTGTCGATTTACTCTTCATTTCTTCCTGAACGATGTCATAAGCCTGTGATGCACATTCATCACAGATAAAGCCATCAGTTCCGGCAATCAGTAAGTTAACTTCGTTGCGGGTACGTCCGCAGAATGAACATTTATCTTGCATGCCTGGTTTTTATTTTTTCTCTCTTCTTAATATGGAGTCTATCATACCATATTCTTTTGCTTCTTCAGCTGTCATCCAATAATCCCGGTCTGAATCTTTTTCCACTTTTTTAAATGGCTGTCCGGAATGTTCAGAAATAATGGTGTATAGTTCTTTTTTCAGTTTTTGTACTTCCCGGGAAGTGATTTCGATATCTGAAGCTTGTCCCTGCACTCCGCTCATCGGCTGATGGATCATGATCCGGGAATGGGTCAGGGCAGAGCGCTTACCTTTAGTTCCGGCTGTCATCAGGACAGCTGCCATAGAAGCTGCGAGACCGGTACAGATGGTAGCAACATCACAATTGATATATTGCGTGGTATCGTAAATTCCTAAACCGGCATAGATTGAACCTCCCGGGCTATTGAAATAAAGCTGTATATCCCGGCCCGGATCTGCTGTTTCGAGGAATAACAATTGAGCCATGATGATATTGGCTACATCGTCGTCGATGGGCACTCCTAAAAAGATGATACGATCCATCATCAAACGGGAGAAAACGTCCATTGTGGCAATGTTCAGTTGTCTTTCTTCAATAATGTTCGGAGTGATATAACTATTGGTGGCCGTTTGAAAGCGATGCAGATTCAGACTGCTGATACCCTTGTGTCCGACGGCGTATTTTTTAAATTCATCTTGTAGGATCATAATGTTTTTATTAGTTTTCAAGCTGCTAAATTACAAAAAAGCAGGCAAAGAACAAATTATTTACTTGGTTTCAGGTTTGCCCGGACAGAGCGGTTTCCGGGATCGTATTAGAAGATGGGGAAAATAATGCAGACTGTAAACAGATGCTGGATAAATTGGAAGGGAATAAAAATAGCGAACATAGTTCGCTATTTTTTACGCAGCCTTGATCAGGCTACGACCTAACCAAACCAATACAATACCCAATACGATACTCAAAATGAGGTAAGTGGAAAAATATCCCCAGTGTTTATTTTGCATGAGTAAATACATATCATCTGCAAAAGAGGAGAATGTGGTAAAACCTCCGCAAAATCCGGTTATCAGGAATATGTTCATATTGGTAGAGATCAGATGGGCTTTTTCTGCCATTCCGAAAAAGATACCAATGACGAAACTACCGATAATATTCACCGCGAACGTGCCCCATGGGAAAGGGGAGGAAAAAATGTGATGGGCTAGTTTTCCAACCAAATAACGGAGACAGGTTCCGATAAAACCTCCTGCCCCGGCAATCAACATAGCTTTGAACATGGTTTTTTATTTTAAAGTTAAACATAAGTAAATTCACTTTTCTTGGGGGAATTTTTTTAATACCCGGGGACCGGTCCATAAAGTGATGATACCTCCCGATAGTAGGATAGCTATTGCAACTATAAGTACCAGTTTACCACCTCCCAGTTTGAGTAGTGGGGGGATAATAAAGGTAGCAAGGATTGCTCCTGCTTTTCCTAAAGCTGAGGCAATTCCTTCTCCGCTGGCCCGTTCTTGCAGGCTGTAGATCCGGCTGGGAAGTTCAAATGTTGATAAATGCGGTCCTGCATTCAAGGCCAGTTCAAATAACAAGAATCCACCCAGGGTGACCCAGAGAGGGGCCTGATAGATATATCCCAGTAAAGTAATGAACATACCCGCTGCACAAATGAAAAAACCGGTATATTGTGTGCGTATGATATTATAGTGCCTGACAACGGTAAGTCCCAGGATAAAGCCTAGAATGACGAAAATGTTGATATAGAGAGTAAAACGGAGTGAAACTACAACCCGTTCAAAGGCATTTCCTCCCTCCGGAATTAATCCCAGGGTTAGTAATAGTAAAGGGGTAAATATTCCGATTCCATATACTCCCATGCCCTCACAGCCCCAGGGAATACCGCTGAGTATTATACGTTTTATATTGCCGCGTGCAAAAATATCTTTGGCAGAGGTCTGGGGGCGAGTTGCCAATTCTTTTTTGTTGGCTAATTCACCGATATAAACATCGTTTCCCAGAAAATGCCTGATATTTTTTTCTGCTTCCCGGACTTTACCATGGACGGCCAGCCATTCGGGACTTTCAACGAACCAAAAGCGGGCAAGGAACGTTGCAGCGGCACATAGAGTAAGAAAGAGGAAAAGTTGGTTCCACAATTCCGGGTTGGATGAACTTTTCAGGACATACCAAGCTATTCCTATCATCAGTATGTTCCCGACACCGGAAGATGCTTTGGAAATTCCCAGCATGGTTCGTCGCCATTTTTTTCGCATAATTTCAGACACATAGGAAGGATCAAGGGCGTAGGAACCACCGATCGCAAAACCTATGAGCAGCAGGTTGAGGGTAAGAACAAAGATAGAGTGACTGAAAAATATCCATAAAGAGGAGGCGGTGATGAATAACGGACATAAGCGAAAAAAGGACAGATAACCATATTTGTCGCTGAAATGGCCGAAAAATAGCGATCCCAACATGATCCCGATCAAACCTGAAGAGAAAATAAATCCCTGTAGCCAGGAGGATAATTCCGGATGATGGGTGATGGCAATCAAGGGAGCGATAACTCCAACCAGGATGGCCAGTACTCCTCCGAAAAATTGTCCTGCAGAGGCGATGATAAGGATACGGATATGCCCCCAACGCAGGGGCATGGTATCCATATTGTAAGAGGATGTTTGATTTTCAGCCATATCAGTTTATAAATTTTATCCTTGTTGTAAAATTCTTTTGTCGAGTCTCAGGTGTGGCCAGAGGAATAACCAGGTGGCCACACAGAAAGGACCTGTTAAAGTGGGGATTCCCACGGGAGAAAAAAAAGTATCCATTCCCGCCTGCACAAAGACAGTAGCAAAGATACCGATCAGACTCCAGATTGCGGTCCGCCAGTTCACCTGATAAAACGTAGTACCAAGAGCTATGCCTGTCAGTACGGCACTAAAGCCGAACAGACCATTGGCGATATCCCCTCCGTTACACTGGTATAAAATAGCAGTACCCAGAGCAACTGCCGAAGCAATTGCCGCCCATGCGGCTGCCCAACGGCTGCTGATGGCGAGCCCGATGAGGAAAAGCAGACCCGTGACCCAGGAATTGATCAGAAATACTTGACTGATGTTGGTCAGCCAATAAATCACCAGACTTTTAAAACTGGTGTCAAAGGCTGTTGAGAAATTGCCAGGTAGTTCGGGAGCTCCCAGTCCAGAATCCGGCAGACCCTGCATAATACGGGCCGCCAGCAGAATAAACCAGGTTGTCAACACAAAAGGGAATGTAAATGAACTGACCTTGTAAGGGGCTAACAGGTAGTTTAGTCCGACCATGACCCAGGTTGTCATGGACGAAAATACAATGACAGCCAACCACATCAGGGGGACATTCCCTAAAAATGTGGGTAAGGCACAACCGACCAGGATGCCGTTAAATCCCCATAAGCCGTTTAGTCCCCGCTCTGCCGGATATTTTAGTAAATAACCTGTAATGGTAGACATAAATAATCCGAGGGCGGCTCCCCAGGCAACTGCCGGCATGCCGGCAGTGTATGCACCATAGAAAATGCCGGCAAGGAAAAACACTCCGGTCCAGACATTCCCCTGGAACATCACTTGACCAGCTCCTTTAAAGTAGAGCTTGAAAAAGCCGGGAGAAAAGACTCGCGGCAATGTTACTGTTGTAGTTTCCATACTTCCTAATTTTTGCTTTTCACTCTTCACTTTTCATACTGAACAACAGGTTCAGTTATTTCCATATAAATTCTTCCGGTAAAGGTCTGCCTTTTATTTGCATACGGACAATAGAACCGAATTCCCGGATTATCCGTTTTACTGGCTGGGTCTCTGCTCCCAGTACTTTAAATATCAGTCCGCATTGA
>CAJMQA010000183.1 GCA_905215395.1 uncultured bacterium
CCTCCCGCACCGACGATCGTATGAATCTCATCTATAAACAGAACAATCGTTTTGTTTTTAGCCAGTTCATTCAGAATAGCTTTCATCCGCTCCTCAAACTGCCCCCGGTACTTTGTACCAGCCACAATAGAAGCAATGTCCAAAGCAACAACCCGTTTGTCGAATAATACCCGGGAAACCTTTTTTTGCATAATACGGATGGCCAGTCCCTCAGCAATAGCCGATTTCCCAACCCCAGGCTCTCCGATTAAAACCGGATTATTCTTCTTCCGCCGACTTAAAATCTGAGCCAGACGCTCAATCTCCCGGTCACGTCCTACAATGGGATCCAGAGTCCCTTCCTCAGCAGCTCTGGTGATATCTATACCGAAATTATCCAACACTGGAGTTTCCGATTTTACGGATCCGCTCTGACGATAGGGATTATACATGGATTCTTCTTCCCCGCCTTCCTCATCTTCATCCGCCTCTTCCCCATAATCCGACTGCATTCTGGTTTTCTCCTTCAATAACTGTTCTTTGAATTTATCATAATCTACTCCCATCGCATTGAATAATTTAGTCACAAATCCAGCCTGATTACGAAGCATAGCCAACATCAAATGTTCTGATTCAGCTTCCTCATCCCCCAATTTCCAGGCTTCTTCCATTACCCTTTTCAATATGCTATTAGCAGCCAAGGTAAAATCAAGTTCTTCAGGCAAGTCTTCACTCTTCTCCCTCTGACGTCCTAATTTCTGCTCGATCTTTGCTTTAACTTCATAAAAATCAATTCCCAATGCAATCAATATATCAATTGCACGAGCCTGGTCTAAACGCAACATTCCCAAAAACAAATGTTCTGGAGAAATCTTCGAATTCCCCAGACGCCTTGCCTCTTCTCCTGCCAACGTCATAATTTCCCGCAACTTTTTCGTTTCGTTTTTTGCCATATTATCTTTTGTTACAGTCAATAGAAATCATTTCCGATTCCTGCAACTGATCATCATTTCTATTCTATTGAAAATTATTTCACTTTTATCTGATCAAAAAATTCATTTTCAGTAATAATCTTAACTCCCAGTTTCTCTGCTTTTTTCAATTTACTCCCGGCATTTTCACCAGCCAGTAAAAAAGAAGTTTTAGCTGAAACCGAATCGCTTACCTTACCTCCGTCATCTAATATTATCTCCTTGAAATACTCCCTGGGACGCGAAAGTGTGCCGGTGATAACAAAAGCCTGGCCTTCCAATATATTACTTCCTCCCTCTTCTTCTCCCATTTCTGCTTTTACGCCATATTCCTGCAGACGTTTCACAATCTCCCGGTTTTCTTCTTTTCCAAAATATTTCAGGATACTGTTAGCCATTTGTCCACCGATATCTTCTACCTCAGTCAATTGCTCATAGCCGGCTTCCATCAGTCGCAGCATACTCCGGAAATTTTTCGCCAGATTCCTGGATGCAGTCTCACCGATATAACGGATACCCAAGGCATTCAGCAAAGCCGGTAAACCGGCCTGCTTTGATTTTTCTATCCCTGCAATCAGATTGTCCACAGATTTTTCCTGCATACGGTATACACTTAAAGTATTCAATTTCCGTACCAATTTCTCATTGGTTGTGAAAAAACGGACAATGGATGCTGCATCCTCTGCACTTATTCCTTCTATTGCAGCAATTGTTGCTGCCGGTGATACCGACAATTCATAGATATAATCAAATTTAGCAGCCAGCAAATCAGCTTTATGCCAGTCTATTCCAGGAATATTCAAAGCATAAATAATATAATCCAAAGGAATATTTTCCACTTCCCCGGCCTCTCTCAAACGATCCAGAACCTGATTAAAAGGAGTCCGGAAATAATCCATAATCCTGTTTACCACATTCTTGTCGGATACAACTTCTGCCAATTCGTCCTTTGTTGCTTTTACATAAGCCTCCAAAGTATTGAAACGCAATGCCATCAGCTCTGCCATTTTGGCGGAAATATTTTTTATTCCGATTTCGAAGCCATATATCACCTTTGCCAACGGGATGCTGGTCATTTCAAAACTTTCAGGATAAATAATCTTCTCCAGCCCTATTAATTCTTCCCGTTTTTCAGGCAAAACATAGATATCAGCAACATCCCTAATGATCCGCTTACTCAGTAGAAGATCTATGGTCTCCTCTCCCATCCCGTCTATATTCATAGCCTTCCGACTGACAAAATGTTCTATTTTACCAGCAATCTGCGGAGGACAGTGGTCTGTATTCGGACAATAATGATTGGCTTCTCCTTCCACACGAACCAGTTTAGTTCCACATTCCGGACAATACTCTATGAATTTGACCGGTAAAGCACCTATTCTGCGTTTTGCTTTATCAACCCCAACTATTTTGGGTATAATCTCTCCTCCTTTTTCCACATATACTGTATCGTGTTCATGCAAATCCAGGGATGCAATAATATCTGCATTGTGGAGTGAAGCCCTCTTTACAGTAGTTCCGGCTACGTGTACCGGTTCCAGATTCGCCACGGGAGTTATGCTCCCGGTCCGCCCCACCTGATATACAACATCAATCAATGGAGTCTCCACCTGTTCTGCCTTAAATTTATAAGCAATGGCCCAACGGGGTGATTTAGCTGTATATCCCAGTAAGTGCTGCATTTCAATATCATTGACCTTGATCACAATCCCGTCTATCGGTACCGGTAAGCCAGCTCTTTCTTTGTCCCATTTCATAATAAAAGTCCATACCTCTTCAAAAGAATGGGCCAAATGAATATAAGATGGCATATGGAATCCCCATCCTCCGGCTTTCATCAGATTTCCGTAATGGGTGGGAGCCGGAGTCTGATCTCCGGGAATATAATACAAAAAACAATCCAGATGCCTTTTGGCTACCTGAGAAGAGTTCTGCAGCTTCAAAGTTCCGGCAGCAGCATTACGTGGGTTTGCAAACAAAGGCTCACCTGCTGCTGCTTTTTCCTGATTCAGCATATTGAATACTGAAAATGGCATTAATATCTCCCCACGGATTTCAAATTCAGACGGATAATCACCATGTAATTTCAGCGGGATCGTCCGGATTGTCCGGACATTGGCTGTAACATCATCTCCGCGTACTCCATCCCCCCGCGTTACAGCCTGCCTTAATTCGCCATTCACATAAGTCAAGCTGATAGAGGTCCCGTCATATTTCAATTCACAGACATACTCCACCTGATCACCCACAATTTTTCTTACCCTCTGGTCAAAGTCGCGTAACTCTTGTTCACTATAAGTATTTCCCAAAGATAACATCGGGTATTTATGAGCAACTTGTTCAAATTCCCGGTTGATATCCTGGCCCACCCGCTGTGTTGGCGAATTCTCATCATACAATTCCGGATGTTCTGCTTCCATACGTTCCAGCTCATGCATCAACCTGTCAAATTCCTGATCCGAAATCTCTGGTTTATTCTCTATATAATACTTATAATTATGATACTCAAGAGCTTGTCGCAACTCCAGTATTCTTGCCTCATCTGTCTGCATAAATACATAACTTATAATTGTCTGCAAAGTTACGGAAAGTTTTCGAAATTAACGGTAATCAGATACTCCGACTCTTACTCAACAAAAAAACTCACAAAACGCTCTGTTTTTTTAAAATTTATACTTTATTTTAGCTGCTTTAAAAACAGATTTCTTTTTACATGAAAAACGGACTGATCATCATCATTATATTTCTACTGTCCTCCATTTACAGTAATGCACAATTTGTCAACTTCGGACAAGATCGTCCGTCACTGAAATGGAAACAAATCAAAACAAATGATTTTCAGCTTATTTATCCCGAATTTTTTGAAACAAATGCACAAAAGGTGGCCAATATGCTGATGCAGCTCTACCGGCATTCCAATACCCTTCAGCAACATCCGAAAAAGATCTCCGTAATCCTGCATGCTGACGGAGGAGTCTCCAATGGAAATGTAGCATTAGCTCCCCGGAAAAGTGAATTTTACACAATGCCTCCGCAAGAACCCGACAATAACTGGCTGGAGCAACTTTGTATCCATGAATTCAGGCATGTCGTACAATTCGACAAAGTCAATCAGGGACTGACCAAAGGATTATATTATCTCTTCGGAGAGATATTTCCCATAGCAGTGGTCGGCATTTATATTCCGATGTGGTTCATGGAAGGGGATGCGGTATGTTCAGAAACAGCGATTGGACAACTGGGAAGAGGACGTTCACCTGAATTTCTGAATGAAATGAAAGCTCAGATTGTAGAAAAAGGAATTTACAGTTTTCCCAAAGCTATCCTGGGCTCATATGTTGATTTCGTTCCCAATCGGTATAATATGGGATACTTTATGACTGCCAATGCCAGAATCAATTATGGTCCTGACATCTGGGCAAAAGCACTGGAAAGAACCGGGCGCAGACCTTTTGGGATTACCCCTTTTTCCAAAAGTTTACAACTAACAATGAGAGGTAAGCGGGACAGTCTCTGGAGGGATTCCGCGTTCCAGTCGCTTTTTATCAACCCCGACAGTGTCAAACAGGCCAACACTTTTCCGGATGCCAAACGTACCCTATACCGGGACAATTTTTCAGAGTTACAACAAATCTGGAAAAAAGAAATCGCCGGCAAGACCAATCTTTTCGACACTATCCCGACATGGAATAGATACTATACCAATTATTATTCCCCTATTCCTGACGAGCAAGGAGGCATTATAGCCTATAAAAAAGGAATACGCCAAACCGGAGCATTCATTCGCCTACAGGGACAAAAAGAAGAATTACTGGTACGCACCGGAATTCTCTACGATTACAAATTCACCTACAAAGACGGACGTATCTTCTGGAGCGAATATCATCCCCATATCCGTTGGGATCAGGCTAGCCGTATGCGGTTATGCAGTTATGATATACAAAAGAAAAAATACAAACACTACAGAAGTCGGTACAACCGCTTCTCTCCCTTCACCATAGAAGAAAACATAGGCTGCGTAGAAGTCAACAACCGAAACCAAGCTTTTATTGTCATACTGGATTCCTCCCTAAAACACGAAATCGCCCGGTTTCCTGCAGCGGAGGGAGAACTATTCATTCACCCCGCATACCGGAACGGACAAATTACGACAGTAGTACAATCGCACCAGGGAATCCGTCTGGAATCTATAGACCTGCATACTCAGGAACGGCGGCTATTGACGGAAAACATCTATTATGAACTGGATAATCCCCAACCTCTGGATTCTACTCTCATCTACCGGGCATCCTACAATGGCAACAATGCTTTTTACAAACTCACCGAACAAGGTCCTGAGCAAATACTGGAAGGAAGATTCGGAATTCGTTATCCGGTCATCGATACTGCACAACAACAACTTTATTTTTCCTTCTATACCTCAGACGGTTATAAACCAGGCCGCCAATCTTTATCGGCCTTACAAAGCAAAAAAACAGAATATAACCGGTTCACCCTGGCCGATAGTATGAAGAAACAGGAAAACTGGCAATTGCTGCTTACCACGGATTCACTATATACCAGCCGCAAGTATAACAAATTTACCCATATGATCAATATTCATAGTTGGGGACCGATAGCTGCCGACCTGAACGATATGGAAATAGACTTAGGAGCTGTTGTTTATTCACAAAATAAACTGAGTACCTTTTCATTTATGGCCGGTTATGCTCTGAAATCCGGTTTTGATCACGGAAACTGGCTTTTCAATGCCAGCTACCGGGGTTGGTGGCCTGTTATCGACCTAAATCTGGAAAACGGCAGATATGACTACTCTCTCGTCGGTAGTAAAACTATTCATAAAGATACAGTCAGCTTTTTATATGTAAAAAACAAAGAACGACGGACGTCAGCCGATATTGTCCTGCGATTACCTTTTAACCTCTCCGTCAAACAATACAACCGTTCCATACAACCCTATTTCCGCTATAAGATCGTAAACAACTACCACAGACGTCCTCAGACTTTTTTATATGTCAGCACGGACAATAAAATGTGGGGATTTCCTGTAGATATCCGAAACCACCCGACTTTATCCACATTATATAAATCCTATTTTTATCAGTGTCTGGAATATGGCATCTCTTTCAGCAATCAAACCCGGATGACAGATCAGGAAACAAATCCCCGCTGGGGACAAACCTTATCGGCAGGTTATACCCACACCCCTTTTGGAAAAATGAACCTGGGAAATCAATGGTGGGTAGACGGACGGCTTTATTTTCCGGGATTTGCCGTCAATCATTCTATTTCCGCTTACGGGGGTTTTCAGCACATGGCTGACAAAGACCGGAACTACAGTAACAAAATACTCAACCCCAGAGGAATCAGTCTATATGGCTATGAAATATCCAGCCTGCGGACCACTTACAAGTTACCACTCCTATTTCCTGACCAACATCTGAGCTCCGTACTTTATTTTAAGAGTGTTGAAGCAGGATTGTTTTACGACCTGGGAACCAGCAGGAATACCCTCAGGAAAACAACTTATTCCTCTTATGGCCTGGAGTTAACCACAGACACCCATTTTTTCCGGCTAACTTACCCCATCCATATGGGATTCCGTGCCGGTTATGAAACCCAACACAAACGTATGTTTGCCAATCTGATTTTCTCCATCGGACTCAGTATATGAAATGTTAATGACAAGGAATATACAAAGAGTCATCCCGGGGTATAATCATAGTAGGTGTATGCGCATATTTCCGGAACATACGGATATTATAGGGGATAAAGAAAGAAAATAAACGGAAAGGACGCATCAGCAATACGATACAATCATCACTTTGCTGAAAAATTTTTTTCAGATTTTTTTCAAAACTGCCATCTACAAAGGTTTTCCCATATATAGCTCCGGATTTCCGGAAAATGTTTTCAATGAATTCAAGGTTATTTCTGACCATTGTCGCAATTCCTTCGTCTCTCTCTTTAGGCACAACCAATTCTATCCGGCTCCCGGCATTATTATGCTGAAAAAAATTCGCCCACACCACTTTCTCTTTATTCTCCTGCAAATATCCCACCGGAACCTTCAAACGGTGAAAT
>CAJMQA010000184.1 GCA_905215395.1 uncultured bacterium
GGGGGACTATAAGAAAGAGATACTGTTGCTGAACGACCTGGCTCAGAAAATGAGGACAGAACGTTTTAAAGCGGGAGCAATAGATTTCGACCGGGTAGAGGTGAAATTCAATCTGGATGAGCAGGGAAAACCAACGGGAGTATATTTTAAACGCTCTAAAGAAGCCAACAAACTGATCGAGGAGTTTATGCTGCTGGCCAATAGAAAAGTGGCGGAGCGGATAGGGAATCCCAAAGATGGTAAAAAAGCGCGTACCTTTGTTTACCGTATTCATGAACGTCCTTTGCCAGAAAAACTGGAAGAGTTCAACCGCTTTGTTGCCAAATTTGGTTACGGGGTGAAGACCGGAAGCCGGAAGGCTCTTACTGCTTCGATGAATAGCCTGATGGCAGAAGTAAAAGACAAACCCGAGCAGAATATGATAGAAACCCTGGCAGTCCGGACGATGGCAAAAGCTGTTTACTCAACTGATAATATCGGGCATTACGGACTGGCTTTCGATTTTTATACCCACTTTGCCTCTCCCATCCGCCGGTATCCGGATGTGATGGTGCATCGGTTATTACAGCGTTATCTGGAAGGAGGCCGTTCTGTGAATAGAGATAAGTATGAAGAATATTGTAAGCACTCTTCCGACATGGAACAGGTGGCTGCCAATGCTGAGCGTTCTTCCGTGAAATACAAGCAGGTAGAGTTTATGGCTGATAAAATCGGACAGGACTTTGAAGGGACGATCTCCGGAGTTACTCAATGGGGATTTTATGTGGAACTGGAAGAAAATAAATGTGAAGGGTTGGTTTCAATGACCGAACTGGATGATGATTTTTATGAATTTGATGAAAAAAATTATTGTATAGCGGGACGTCATCATCACAAAGTCTATCAATTGGGGGATAGGGTGACTGTCAGAGTAGCTAAAGCTAATCTGGTAGCCCGGCAGCTGGATTATGAGTTGGTGAGGGATTCCGGAAATACCCGGATAACGGTGGCAGCAGCGGCTAAAAAGAGTAAGAAAGAGGATAGAAGAAACCAGAAGGAGAGAAAAGGAAAAAATAAAAAACATTCGAGAAAATAAGATTTGTTACCATGTTTTCATTTACTATTTGCCTGGTGGCGCTGATTGCCGGATATTTTATTTATGGCCGCTTGGTGGAACGTATTTTCGGACCCGATCCGAAACGGCAGACTCCGGCTTTGACAAAAGCAGATGGTGTGGATTATATTCCGTTACCGACCTGGAAGATATTTATGATCCAGTTTCTGAATATAGCCGGTTTAGGCCCGATATTCGGGGCGATCATGGGGGCTAAGTTTGGGACTGCGTCCTATTTGTGGATTGTTTTGGGAAGTATTTTTGCAGGTGCTACCCACGATTTCTTTTCCGGAATGCTTTCCATCCGGCATGGTGGGGAAAGTTTGCCGGAAATTATCGGGCGTTACCTGGGGGTGACGACTAAACAGATTATGCGGGGGTTCACGGTGATATTGATGGTGTTGGTGGGAGCGGTTTTTGTGGCTGGGCCTGCCGGATTACTGGCCAAACTAACGCCGGATTATATGGACACCACCTTTTGGATTGTGGTTGTTTTCCTGTATTATATTCTGGCTACTTTATTGCCTGTGGATAAGATCATCGGTAAAATCTATCCGGTATTTGCTGTTGCCCTTTTGTTTATGGCTGTCGGTATTTTGGTGATGCTGTACGTGAATCATCCGGTGTTGCCGGAATTCTGGGATGGTTTGCAGAATACAAATCCGAATGCGGACAAATTGCCGGTTTTTCCGATTATGTTTGTCAGTATCGCCTGTGGTGCAATTTCCGGTTTTCACGCCACTCAGTCGCCTATGATGGCCCGTTGTATGACCAATGAAAAATATGGACGGCCCGTATTTTACGGAGCTATGATTACTGAGGGAATCGTTGCTTTGATCTGGGCTGCTGCGGCTACTTACTTCTATCGTGAATATGGGATGTCTGAAAACAATGCGTCGGTGATTGTAGACAATATTACCAAAAACTGGTTGGGTGTAGTCGGTGGGGTGCTGGCAATCCTGGGAGTGATTGCCGCGCCGATAACTTCCGGAGATACCGCTTTCCGTTCTGCCCGTTTGATTGTGGCAGATTTTATGAACATGGAACAGAAAAGTGTCCGTCGTCGTTTGTATATTTGTGTTCCGATGTTTCTGGCTGCAATAGCACTTTTGATATATAGTATGAGGGATGCTGCCGGTTTTGATATGATCTGGCGTTATTTTGCATGGTCGAATCAGACCCTTTCAGTATTTACTTTGTGGGCAATCACTGTTTTTCTGGTGACTGCCGGAAAAAATTACTGGATTACATTGGTGCCGGCTTTGTTCATGACTTGTGTATGTTCAACTTATTTATGCATAGCACCGGAAGGACTTGGGCTTACACATCCGGTTGCATATGCGGTCGGATTGGTGTGTGCCGGTATTGCAGTGATCTGGTTTGTGGCCTGGAAGGTAAAACGGTCTGCTGCTCTCAATGATTTTATAACTCAAAGAATGAAATAATGACAAAGAAGAAACAAATAATCTTTTCTGCCCTTTTGGGAGTGGTGTTATTGGTGGTGATATTTATGCCGAAAATCAGGGAAACAGAGTCTTTGGATGAAGTGGAAGTTACGGATTCTGTGGAGGTTCAGGAGATTGTTTATAAATATGGTATACCTATTGATGATTATGATGTAGATTATGGTATTGTCAAGCGGAATCAAAGTTTGTCTGCCATTCTGGAAAAACATGGTTTGTCTGTAGGTGAAGTACATCGTTTGACACAAAAGACCAAAGGTATTTTTGACGTTCGCTCCATACAGAGCGGAAAAGCTTATGCTGTATTTGCTACGAAAGATAGTATTCCGGAAACGGCTTTCTTTGTTTATGAGATAGATCCGAAATCTTATGTCGTATTTGATTTACGGGGAGATTACCAGGTGAGGCTGGGTAAAAATCCGGTAGAGTGGAGGCGGCACGAACTGAAAGGATCTGTCGAATCTTCGCTTTGGATAGCCATGCAGAAATCCGGGGCGGATCCTCAGTTAGCCGTTGTTCTGAGTAATATTTTCGGATGGACCATCGATTTCTTCGGATTACAGAAACAGGATAAATTCAGTGTCATCTATGAGCAGGAATATGTAGAGGGACAAAGCCTGAAAAATTTCAATATATTAGGAGCTTCCTTTTATCATAACGACAGCACTTATTACGCTATTCCTTTCGAACAGGATGGGGAGGTGCTTTATTACAATGAACATGGGAAAAGTCTGGAAGGTGCATTTTTAAAGGCGCCCCTGGATTTTTTCCGGATTTCTTCCCGTTTTTCTAACAGCCGTTTTCATCCGGTATTGAAGCGTTACCGTGCACATCATGGGGTTGATTATGCAGCACCTACCGGAACCCCGGTTTATGCGATCGGTAGCGGTAAAGTGATTGCCAAAGGGTATCAGGCCAACGGAGGAGGAAATTACCTGAAGATTAAACACAACAGTGTTTATACGACCTGCTATATGCATTTGTCCCGTTTTGCAAAAGGTATAAAAGTGGGATCGAATGTCAGCCAGAAAGAAACCATCGGATATGTCGGGGCAACGGGTTTGGCAACAGGTCCTCATCTGGACTTCCGGGTATATGAGAATGGAAAGCCAATCAATCCGCTGACCATCAAATCACAACCCAAGAAACCGATCAGCGAAGCCAATATGCCTCAATTTACGATTGTCCGGGATTCTATCCGGAATATGTTGTCACTTATCCCGGAGCATAAAAATGATGCTTCCGGGAATGAGCAGGCTGTAGATACTATGCTGGCAAATTTCGATTGAAACTTATTGCAACTCTGAAATATAATCGTGCGTATAGGTCTTTGTTATGGCTATTTATTTCCATTTATTCCTCAGCTTTTTCAAAATAGGTGCTTTCACCTTCGGGGGAGGGTATGCCATGATCCCGCTGATACAAAAAGAGGTGGTGAATAGAAAAAAATGGCTGGAAGAAAAGGAATTTATTGAAATGCTGGCAATAGCACAGTCGGTTCCCGGTCCCATCTCTTTGAATACAGCGGTTTTTGTTGGAAATAAGTTGAGGGGAATCCGGGGAAGCATATTTTCCAGTTTGGGGATTATCCTGCCCTCTTTTATGGTCATTCTTCTGATAGCCCTTGTATTTACAGAGTTTAAAGATAATCCGGGGGTAGAGCGGGTATTTAAAGGCATCCGCCCGGCTGTGGTGGCTTTGATTGCCGCTCCGGTATGGAATATGGCGAAATCTGCCGGTGTCACCTGGAAAATGTTGTGGATCCCGGCAGGGGCTGCCTTGATTATCTGGTTGGCCGGTGTTTCTCCGGTATATATTGTGGCTGCCGCTATTACGGGAGGTCTGGTCTGCTATGCATTGAAACGAAGGAAGCTTAAAAGATAGTTGGCCTATGGAACTTCTTCTATTGTATCTGAGTTATTTTCTTGCTTTTTTTAAGATCGGACTTTTTGGATTCGGCGGTGGTTATGCTATGCTTTCCTTGATTCAGCATGAAGTTGTTGAAGCACATCATTGGATCAGTGTGGCTGATTTTACAGATATTGTGGCTATTTCTCAGACCACTCCGGGACCTATCGCTTTTAACACGGCTACCTATATCGGTTATACTGCGACTACCCAGGCCGGATATTCAGCCGGGATGGGAGTATTAGGGTCGGCTATCTGTACCATTGCGGTCAGTTTACCTTCTGTCATCTTGATGACCATTGTTTGTATTTTCTTTAATAAATTCCGGAATAATCCCTGGGTTGAAGCGGCTCTCGATTTTCTGAAACCTGCTGTCATCGGACTGATTGCAGCTGCTGCCCTATTGCTGATCAATGACAGAAATTTCATTGATTATAAAAGCTGGATCATATTCGGTGGCGTTTTATTAGCTTCCCTGAAAAAAGCCGATCCTATTTTGCTGATTATCTTATCTGGTTTTGCTGGATATTTCCTGTATCAGTAGTCTTTTAATTAATCCGGATAAGCATTTTTATTTTGAAAATATTATATTTGCGCGTTTAGCAAAAGAGCATGACGATCGCAGAAAAAGATTTCAGAGGATTTATAAAAGGGGATGAAAAATCTTTCGAAACAATCTTTGGCCAATATTATAAGATATTGGTATCCTTTGCTATGCATTATGGTCTTGGGCAAATGGAGGCTGAAGATGTCGTTATTGAGGTCATCCATCATATCTGGGAAATTCGTGCGAACTTAAAATCTCCGGTGGCTCTGAATTCTTTGTTCTTCACTGCCGTGCGGAATCGTACGGTGAATGTAGTGCGTAATCTTAAAAATCAGAATCGGATTGTGCAATCGCAAGATTTACAGGACAAAGAATTTTATGATTATGTGACGGAGGAGGAAATTACCTGTGCACTGGATAAGGCGATAAAAGCTTTACCGGAAAAGTGCCGGTTGGTAATGTTGATGTTGCTGCAAGGAAAAACAACAGCAGAAATTGCCGGAGAAATGCATATTTCCATAAATACGGTGAGAACTTATAAAATGCGTGCTATCGGAATATTGAAAGATCGGCTGGCTGATAATCCGTTGATATTGTGGATGATTTTATTCCGTTTGGATTGTTAATTTTATCTTTTTTTGAAAAAAAATCACTTTTCTTGTCAATGAATATAAAAGTTGCGGGTTTGTATTATAAAAAATAATATGGATTTGCGGTCGAATTATCAAATTATCTCTTTTTTGATTCTGAAAGAGAGATTAGGAATGCTGGAACCATCTGAGGCTGAGGAGTTGGAGAGATGGGTGGCAGAATGTCCTTATCACCTGGAATTGTATGATAAGCTGAAGCGGAAAGATTGGGCTTCGGCTTTATCCCGTTATGATGGAATAGAGGTGGAGAAGGGGCTGATGAAATACCGCAGGCGTTATGACCGATGGAAGATGAGACGTATATGGATTTCTGCTGCGGCTGTTGTGGCATTGTTTGCCGGGATAACCGTTTTGTTTTTACCGCTGCGGAAAGATTCTCCGGACACGATTCAGGAAATTATTCCCGGTATGTCGAAAGCCGAGCTGGTGTTGGATGACGGAAGTGTGTGGAACCTGGAGAGTGCTGTTGAAGAGCGGGTGATTGCTGGTAATGCAGTGGTTTATAATTCGGGAACCCGGTTGAGTTATACACAGATGAAGGATACTTCTGTCTCTTCGGAGGGATTACCGGTATATAATGAATTGCGGGTTCCGACGGGAGGGGAGTTTCAGTTGGTATTGGGTGACGGAACTAAAGTATGGCTGAATTCGCAAAGCCGGTTGAGGTATCCGGTTGTATTTGCGGATGGCGTCCGGGTAGTGGAATTGGCTGGGGAAGCCTATTTCGAGGTGGCACCTGATGAGCATTGTCCTTTTCTTGTGCAGTTACGTGATCATGTTCAGGTAGAGGTATTGGGTACTTCTTTCAATGTCCGGGATTATCCGGATGAGGAAATATTGGAAACGGTTCTGGAGAAAGGTTGTGTCCGGGTTGTTAAGGAGGAGAGGATGGTACGGTTGATGCCGGGCATGAAAGCGGTGTATGCGAAAGGGACTGGATGCCTGAGTACGGAAATGGTAAATACGGAATTGTATACTGCGTGGAGGAATGGGCATTTTGTTTTTCAGAATGAAAGGCTGGAAGATATTCTGCACAAATTGTCCCGTTGGTATGAAATGCAGGTTTCTTTTCGGGATGAACATGCTAAAGATATGCTTTTCAGTGGAAATGTCAGGAAGTATGATACCATTGAAAAATTGCTGGAAGCTATAGGAATGGCAGGAGGTGTCCGTTTCGGGATTCAGGGAAATACGGTTATTGTTTATACCGGGGATAAATAAGAATCTAACTAATATAATAACGTATGAAGAGAAATGTTTCTTTATTAGGGGTAATGCTGTGAGCTTTACT
>CAJMQA010000185.1 GCA_905215395.1 uncultured bacterium
TAGAAGTACTTGTTTGGGGGGCAAAGCTGTTGAGTTCTGTTACGATATTATTGGGATTTACATCATAAGTTCCCATCAGATATTGATCAAAGATAATCCGCGCTTCAGGTTTGCCTCTGGATGAGCTGACGGAAGAATAACTGATATTCTCCAACTCTTCCAGCTGATATTTCAGAAGTTCAGCCAGATTGGACATTTTTTCAAAATCCTGTCCTTTGATGACGATTTTTTCGCTTTGGGTTCCCATACCCATTTTTTTCAACAGCTCTTCACCTCCGCCCATCATAGCATTGCCACTTCCTCCCTGGAAATTTTCGCTGCTCTCAATGGCTTCAAGACTGACATCGCTGATTCTGAGGCCATCACTGTAAGAGATGACGATACCTTTCAGATCGTTCAGTGTCCGCTTGTTGATTTTTTCGTAATCCTCTTTCAATTTGATGGTGATTGTGGCATCGGAAGCGAATACTTTTGAGCTGTACTGTTCAATTTCCCCCAGTTCATTCAGGCGTTGTTCATATGCCCGGATCACTTCGTCTGTCCGACTCAGGGTATTTCCGTTGGGGAAAGTCATATATACGTTGAATGTATCTGCTTCGATTTCTTTCAGAGTGTTCATTGTCAGAGTCAATGAAAGGGCAACAGTGACCAGCAGAACCAGTATAGAGGTGAGTACGACGGTGGCCGGTTTACGCAGGTACATTTTTAAAAGGGCTATGTAGATCTGAACCGGCCGGCTATGTATAGATAGGGTGCTGAAATTAACGTTTTCTCCCTGTTTTTTCATAAACTGATTGACAGCCATCGGAATGAGCAAAAGGGCTACTACCAGTGAGAGTATCAAGGTGGTAATGATAGAAACACCAATGTGTTCCCCGATCAGTTTTAATATAAAGTCGTCGGAGAACAGAAAGGGTAAAAATACGGTAATGGTTGTCAGAGTGGCGGCCATTACTGCTTTTGCAACTTCCGTTGTTCCTCTGACTGCTGCTTCCTGACTATTCACACCGATGGCCCGTAACCGGAAAATGTTTTCCATGACGACAACGGAGTTGTCCAGGAGCATTCCGACCGCAAGAGCAATCCCTGTCAGGGTCAGGGTATTGATGCTGATACCAAAAAAGTAGAAGAAATAGAAAGCGGAAAATACGGATATCGGAATAGCAAAGGCAATAAAAGTGACAATCTTAAAATTGCGCAGGAATAAATATAGTATAAAAATGGCCAGTATAGCTCCGGTTAAGCCTAAGTTAATGATGGTATTGATGTTTTCACTCATCGTTTCTGCGGCATCCATATCAATTTTAATGGATATCCCTTTGGGAGCGAGCTCTTCATTCAGCTGATCAATTTCCTGGCGGATCCGGTCGGAAAGATCGATGATATTTACCAGAGGGGATTTGGAAATGATACAGCTGATCACTTCCTGACCATTGACACGCGAGTACGTCTCTTCCTCTTTGATCCCGAAGTTAATGTCTGCGATATCTTTCAGCAATACCGGTCCTTTGGCAACCACAATATTTCCCAGATCTTCGGTTGCCAGATATTCAGCAGTAACATTGACGAAGTAACGTTTGTTATTCTGGAAGACGGAGCCGGCAAAGCTTTTCTCAGCCATATTTTTGCTGATCAGGGAACTGATCTGAGAATTGTTGATGTTCAAGGCTTTACATTTTTCCTGGTCTACGACGATCTCGATACTTTTTTGACGTCCTCCCATGACGTTGACGGAAGCGACTCCGTCTGTACTTTCCAGTATAGGAGCTATATCAGAATCGGTGATGTTCCGTACATAATCGACATCTTCATCCCCCAGAATCTGTAAAGTCATAAATTGGTCACTAGCCATTCCGGTACCGGCTTTATTTACTTGTACCGTGAACTCTTCCGGGATATTTTTGGAGATGACTTTGATTTTTTCTTCCAGCTTCAGGTAAGCATATTTGATGTTTGTATTTTTGGTGAATGACACTGTAATCCGTGCATTTCGTGTAGAAATCTGGGTTACAATTTTTTCGACCCCTTCCAAACCGCTGATAGCTCCTTCGACCGGAATAGCTGCCTGATTTTCGATATATTTGGGGTCCAACTCATTTTTAGCTGAGATATTTACGTTCAGGGATGGAAATTCAGCGTCCGGATACAATTCCATTGGCAGATACCTGTACGAAAATAATCCCATCATCGTAAGGCCGATGAAGAGCATCGAAATCAGAACTTTGCGTTGTATTAGTCTGTTCATTTTTTATTCTCTAGAGTCTAAAGTATTCTGACCTTCGGTATTCTTGACTTTTTTGTCAAAAATATAATACACACATGGAATCACCACTAAAGTCATGATTGTCGAGGTGAATAGACCTCCGATAACGGCCAATGCCATGGGAGAACGGAGGGAAGCACCCTCTCCGAAGCCGAAACACATGGGCAACAGAGCCAGAATGGTGGTCAGTGTGGTCATGATGATCGGACGAATACGCTGTTGGGCCGCTGCTTTTATGGCATCTGTCAGATTCAGGCCACTCTCTTTCAGTTTGTTGGCTGCATCTACCAGTAATATGGAGTTATTGACTGCAATACCGGCTAGCATAATCACTCCGATGAAAGCCATCATGTTCAGGGAAGCACCTGCCAGCAGGAATGCATAGATACAACCGACACCTGCAAACGGGATAGTCAGCAATATGGTGAACGGATGGCGCAAGGATTCGAACTGAGAAGCCATAACCATGTATACCAGGATAATAGACAGAAGCAATGCAAAAGAAAGCCCGTTGAATGACTCTGCCCGTTTTTCTTCTTCTCCGGTGATTTTTGCAGAATATTTGGCCGGGAACTGGATTTCCTTCAATTGTGCATTGATTGCCGGAGTGACTCCGCCTAAGGTATAATCTTTTTCCAGCATGGCAGTTACTTTTCCAATACGGTTCTGATTACTGCGGTTGATTTCTTTCGGGGCAGTTGTAATGGACACTTCGGCAATTTCTCCCAGGCGGTATTTTTTATCTCCCTGAGTGATTTCTACGTTTTGTAATTCATTCAGAGAAATTTCAGGGACTTTGATTTCGATGTCGATGGGTTCGCCTTCATTTTCATAGCTGCTGGCGGTCTTCCCATTCAATTTGTCTTTGACCTGGGAGGCCACTGAAGCGATATCGACTCCATAAATACCACTCTTCAGGCGGTCAATGGAAACATTTACTTCAGGAGCACCCTTTTCCATAGAAGTTTTGATATCGTAAAGACCGGGGATGGAAGCGATTTTTTCTTTTACCTCGCTACAAAGTTCATCGATCAGTTCCAGTTCTTCCCCTTTGATTTCAATTATGACGGGTGCCCCCTCTATGCCCAGAATACTTTGCAGGGCAGACTGTTCTTTTTCGAAAGAGAGTTCTGTGCCTTCGGGCCAGACGTAGTTGTGATTGAGATTACTGATGATGTAATCGGCATCGATTTGGGCTTTGTTTTTTAATTTGACCTTGATTTCAGCCTGATTTTCACTTTCCAGTTTGCCACTGCCCTGATTTTCTCCTGCCGTAGAAGGACCAACCTGGGTAAAAATCCATTCCAGGTCATTACCGGCCATTTCAGTGATCAGGTTTTCAATGGTCGCTGCTGCGTTATCTGTACTCTGGAGCCGGGTTCCCGGTTCAAGAGTGATATAGGCGGAGAATTCCCGGGATTCTGCTTTAGGCATGAATTCCTTGTCAATCAGAGGGACTAACATGTAACTGCCGATCATGATGACTAGTGCAGCTAATACCACCACCACTCTGTGTTTCAATAATTTTCCGACAAAATGACCATATCCCTTGATTTTGATAGAACCCTGGTTTTTAGCCGGAGCCTTTACGTATAAAGAGGCTAGCATCGGAATCAGTAAGATAGCTACAAAAAGGGAGGAGATCAGGGAGAATGAAACAGTCCAGGCCTGTTCTTTAAATAACTCCCCGGCAGCTCCCTGTATATACACAATCGGTAAAAATACAACAATTGTAGTCAGGGTGGAGGAAGTGATGGCTCCGGAAACTTCAGAAGCCCCTTTTATGGCAGCTTCTTTGGGAGGCATTCCGTTTTCCAGGTTCCGGAAAATATTTTCCATGACGACAATGGCATTGTCGATCAGCATACCGGCCCCAAGAGCCAGACCGCCTAGTGTCATAATATTGATAGTCAGTCCATTGAAATACATCAGATTGAAGGTCGCAATGATGGAGACTGGGATGGAAACGCTGACGATAAGAGTTGTATTGATCCGGCGCAGGAAAATATAGAGTACAATCATGGCGAGCAAAATACCCATAAGGGCGGAGTCTTTTACCTCACCGATAGAGGCTCCGATAAAGTCTCCCTGATTGCTGATGACATGAAATTCATACCCCGGCATGCTTTTTTCAAGCTCGTTCAGTTTGGCCGTAATGTTTTCTACGGCTTTTACTGTATTGTATTTGTTCTCCTTGTAAATACTGATGCTCAGACTTCTTTCTCCTCCGTAACGTACCAGGTTTTCAGGATCTTTATTTTTAAGCTCGACTCTGGCAACATCTTTCAGATAGACCGGGGCTTTTATGGCCGAAGTGCTGGTGTTGTCATTGGATTCTCCGGAAGTAGGAGTCTTAAAAGCGACGATAATATTTTCGATATCTTCGAGGCTTTTGATCAGATTGACTCCTTTTACCGTGTATTGAATATCATCTTCAACGATGGTTCCTCCCGAAACATTCCGGCTCAGGCTTTCAATCTTGGAAGCGATGGTTTCTGCTGTCAGGTTGAAAGCTTCCAGCATATACGGATCGGTCTTAATTTCGATAAAGGCATTTTCCTGTCCGTTGAGCTGTATGTCGGCCACTCCGTCCAGACGCACAAATTCACTGCGCATGTAATTCTCTGCAATCTTCCGGAGTTCGTTCATATCTTTCACCTCCTGATGGCTCATAGAAATGACCATTACCGGAGTAGCATTGGCATCATACCGGGAAACATTCAGGGAAGTGATCTCTTCACTTTGAGCAATCTGTGACATGCTGCGCTGTAAGTCCAGGAATGCTGCATCCATGTCCTGATCCCAGTCGTATTCGACAGTGATGGTCGCACCTCCGACTTTACTGCTGCTGCTGACATCTTTTACTCCTTCCTGACGGGCTGCTGTTGCCTCGATTTTTTCTACAAATTGCTTTTCAATTTCCTCGGGTGGACGTTCGCCGGCCTGTAATTCGATGTATAAAGCCGGATTTTTCAAATCAGGAAACAGATCGGTTCCCAGTTTGTTATATGAAATGATACCCAGCAGACATACCCCCAGAGTGATCATCAACACACTGACCGGATATTTGACTGCGAATTTTGTGATTCCCATAATTGTAAGAGTTTATTGCCAGATTGGCGTATTTGCCTATGGTATTATTTCATTACTTTAACTTTGCTCCGGTTACGTAGCCATTCATACCCCTTAACTACGATTTTATCACCGGGTTCAAGTCCTTTTTCAACTTCGATATATTTATCGTTGCTGATGCCTGTTTGGATTACTTTTTCTTCAGCGCTGTTGCGGTCAACAGTATATACCAGTTTACCTCCCCGTCGGTTTTTGATAATGTCTTTGGGGATGGATAATACCGAATCTTTCCGGACAGTAACCACGTCAGCTTTGGCGAACATCCCCGGGCGTAATTTCAGTTCCGGATTATCAATCATGATATAGGCGGAGAAGGTACGGGTTTCTTCGTTGATTGCCGGGGATAATTGTGTCAGAGTTCCTTTCAGGGTATCTGATTTGATATTATAATTGGTGATGTGTACTTTTTGACCTACCTGCAACTTAGACAGTGCATTTTCAGGGAACTGGGTTTCCACGTACATTTTACTGTAATCCATAACACCCGCCATGACGGCTCCTGAAGCGACCTCTATACCTTGTGTATAGTAAGGCAGGTTGACAATAACACCCTTGAAAGGAGCTTTGATATTCTGTTTTCCCAGTGTGATATATGCGTTTTCCAGAGCAAGTTTGGCATTGATGTAGGCATTTTCAGCGGTATTGACATCTTTCTGGGTAGCGCCTCCTTTTTCGAATAGGATCTTTTGTCCTTCCCATTCCTTTTCAGTGATCTGGATTTGTAATTTTTTACTTTCCAGTTGTACATTATTTTCGTACTCTTTATTTTCCAGACGGATGATAACGGCTCCTTCTTCAACAATATCCCCCAGTTGATATGGACGTCCGGTTTTTGGATTTTTCTGCAAATAGTAGGCTCCGTTGGTTTCTGATTTCAGCTCGATCGTTTTTTCTGCCTTTGCAGTTCCGGTGGTGGTGATGTATTCTTCTATATTTCTGTATTGTACGTCTTCGATCCAAACGGGAGTTGTCGTTTCCGAAGAGGCATTATTATTGTTGTTATTACATGCAAATAACGTAAATCCTACTGAAACAGCTCCGATGATTTTTAAGAAATTATTCATGATATCTGTTTTTTTACTTGTTTACTGAATGAGATAATTGGATTGCTTAGTATTATTTTAATAAATCTACCGGTAGGTAGGTTTTGTTGTTTTCAAAATCCCAGAGGGTTTGTATTTTCAGATTCAGGAGTTCCAGTTTATAGCTGATAATGGCATTCGTATAAGCTTGTTTTGCTTCTGTCAGCTGTTTCTGGTATTGTTGCAGGTCCATACCGGTGAGGTTTCCGTTCCGGTATTTTTCCAGGTTGATTTCATAGGTTCGTTCAGCATTTTCAATACTTTTCTTTTTAATGTTGATCTGGTTAATCAAGGTGGGCAGATTACGGCATATCTGCCTTACACCGATCACAATATTTTTTTTCTCTTCATCCATGCTGATCTGGTCGGATTCCATGGCCAGCTGACTGGATTTTACCTGGGCTTTTTTGGCCCCCCACTCAAAAATGGGAATGGTCGGGCTTACTCCGATCTGTG
>CAJMQA010000186.1 GCA_905215395.1 uncultured bacterium
GAATTGGGTAAATCCAGACGGATATAACTCAGATCCGGACGCTGAATGTAAGTGTCTCCGTCTTCTGTGATCATGATGGTTCTGATATCGGGAGATTTTCCGAAGGTAATGTTTCTGATATTTTTGTCATCGGGTTTTTCCAGTTTTTGAATGACTGGAGAGGAGAGGTCCATGGAAAGACAATACAGGTCGTCTTTACTGTCGATGACATAGTAACCGATTTGTTCAGATACTGATTTGTCGGGAGATGTCCACATACGCAAGGCTGGAAAACGAAAATCCAGATTTACCAGACTTTCGTTGAAAATCCGGCTTTTTTCTTCATCTGTTTCGTTGGTTTCACAGATAATGAATTGTATGCCTTCCGGAGTCATCCGGAAAAGATCGCGGGGTTCCAGTTTGCGTGTGGTATAGCTTTTCTGGTCGCGTAACTCACACAATCCGTAATATAGCCCGGGTTGTGAAGAATAGTATTGTGAGAATGATTCTGAAGAAACGAGTTCCGGAGTTACCGCTACTCCGCAGATAGTATCGGGAAATCGTCCTTCATAGGCCAACTGTGATACATTGTCAAGTTGTAATAGGGTTTCGATTGAATCCTTGGGATAAATCTTACCGTGACGGTCGTGGTAGACTGTACTTCCGGAAGTACCATTCTGATCTGTGGTATACACGTATTCAGAAATGATAAAATCCCGGATTATTTCACTGTAAGAAATGGTTTTATAATCGCCTCCTCCTCCTGAAGAAAAGGTGGTATAGTATAACCGTGGAAGTACTGTGGCAGCAGCCAATACAGCAAATAAAACGGCTATGATTCTTATGATTTTTATCAACATGGTTATTTTTCTCCTTTATAAAAACGTTGTGAGGAATAGAGAATCAGACAAGATGATACGACAACCAATACGATCATGACAGGAATGGATGCAGCATATGCTCCATGAGGTTCATTACCTACCAGGAAAAGTTGCAGTACGTAATAAGCGATGACCGAATACATGACTTTGCGCCATTTGCTGGGCTCAACAGCAATCAGAGCAATGAAATTGTATGCAATGTAACTGCTTAATAACCATGGGGTCAAAGAAAGCAGGACCGGGTTTGTTATCTCTTGCGGAAACAAACGGATATTGTAATAGAGAAACAGCCCGGTATAAATAAGATTACCTATAGTCAGGAGTAATAAACCGAACCCGGCCATGCCCGAAATCAGTACATTGTTTTTCAACGGCAGATGCAGGGTCAGACGGATGCGCTTTTGTGTGACCTCCGGAACATATTGGGAGATGCCGATGCATAAAGCCATTAGCAAGGGGATATACTGAAATGAAGCATAGTAGATTACAGGAGGCTCGTCATATAAAATACGTAACATGACGGTTTTAGCTCCTAATAAGGTTATTTTATTCTCTACTCCGGTAAAGATATAAAGTATGGTAGCTATTCCCAGGATCAGTGCTCCTAGAAATGCCCAGCGGGTTTTAATCCATTCTTTGTAAAATAAATGTAATAGCATCATAATCATTCGGATTAGGATTAATATTTACCGGTTAGACCGATAAAAGCATCTTCCAGGGTCATAGGTTCTTCCTTGAAATTCCGGTAACTGATGCCCCGGCTTTCCAGGGCTTGTTTCACTTCTGTTTCGTTGCCATAGGTATAAAATTCGTAATGGTTACGAAGATGCTCGACATTGACGGCCAGCGGATGGTCTTTTAATTCTACATCATCCCGGTCCAGTTCGAAGGTGAACTCTTTGAAGCGGGAAGTGAAATCTTTGACAGGTCCCTGAACCAGTACCCGGTTGTAGTCCATGATCAGGATATCGTCAATCAGACGTTCCATATCCTGGATGATGTGCGAGGTCAGGAAGACAGTTTTGCCTTCAGCTTTGGCATATTCACGCATATAGTCGATGAACAGGCGGCGGTAGCCGGGGTCAAGACCCAGTGAAAAATCGTCCAGTATCAGCAAATCCGGGTCTTGGGCTAAAATCAATCCCAATGCAACCTGAGCACGCTGACCGCAGGACATGGTGGAAATTTTCTGATGAGGTGTAATCTTTAGTTTATTGATCAGGTTGAAATAAGCGTCCCGTTTCCAGTGAGGATAAAAACCGGAATAAAATTTTTCAATCTGGTGTACGTTCATAAAGGAGTATTGTACATGTCCCTCAATCAGATAACCGATGCGCCGTTTGGTCTCCGGAGATAAATTCTGGGTATCTTCGCCGTATATCAGGCATTGGCCGGAACGTGGTTCCAGAAAACCGTTCAGGATATTGATTGTGGTACTTTTCCCGGCTCCGTTTTTCCCTAATAAACCCAGAATCCTTCCTTCTGCGACATTTATATTCAGGTTTTCGTATACTAATTTTTTCCCGTAATAATGGGTTAAGTTGATACATTGAATGACGTAATTTGGTTCCATAAATAATTTGTATGATTAGCATTTAATAAAATCTTTTCCAAATCCCGGGATTGCATCCGGGTATTCTTTCACTGTTGCTCCGGTTATTGTATTATAGACATGGATTGTCGTAGTGTTTTTTTTCTTATCATAGAGATAAACTACAGTATAACCATCGGCATCTTTCAGTCCTGTCCCTCCGATCAGAGGATAGATGGCAACGACCTCATAGTCTGAGGGGAAGCTTTTGAAAGGAGCGGGCTCCGGATTGAAAGAAGTGATATTCAAATAGTCGAATTTATAGATGTCATTTTTAGTCACGTAAAACCCATACCTTTGGGAAAAAGCTCCGAACCAGGCGATGGCATTTTCTACTACCTCTTTCGGAAGCGGAATGGTTTTGCTCCAGGTTGGGACATTAAAACCGCTACCAGCATAGGTGACATCAAATTCGTACAGGTTGTAACTGTTATTTTCGCTTCCGATAAGGTATATTTTATAAGGTTTTTTAGAAGCCAGACCGGTACTTTCTGTGAACATTCCGTATATGCTGTCCAGTTTGAAAGCGCTACCGTCATCCATAAATACCTGTTGTTCAGGTAAATTGTATTCATGAAAGCAGGAGATGGTGTTGTCTCTGTAACGGATAATGTTTGCTTTTTTGTATCTCATGAACTGCATGGAGGCTAAAATTTGTGCTACGTTTTTGCTTTTCAGATAAGTCTGGTCATCAAAAATCAATAGTCTTTTCTCTGTTCCATTGAAGGTATACAGATTGTCGTTCATGATCAGGAAACGGGTACCTCCTTCGCAATAACGCATAGAACGGAAGTTCAGATTTGTTTCCTGTCCGAGATATACCCGTCCCCGGATTGGGGCAACAATTTCTCCGATAGGCAGATTGAAATCGGCTTCTTCATCATCATTCAGCAAACTGATGGTACAGCCGTAGTCCGGAGCCTGATCTGTAAAGAGGGCTATTTCTGTTTTGGCTGCCATTGCCCCCCGGAATTTTCCGCTTATCGGTTTGTCTTCCCCGTTTACCATGGCATTCATACCCGGAGAGAGACGTGTGAAGGCTTCGGGTTTGCCTTGTAATGAAATCCAGTCCACTCCATTTCCGGTCTCATAGATTGCAATATAGTTAGGAGTCAGGTTGGAATAAATTTCAATGTTGAAGGTTTCCCGGAATTCCAGACCATTGACGGTGTTCCGGATGATGAATACCCCCGGTATGGTTTTTTGGTCTTCGTATCCTTCCGGACGTGTAATCAGCCAGTTCAGATTTAAATCCTTACAAACTGTATCTTTGCCGATCATCCAGCGGTAGATATAATCTTCTTCCCGGCTGTCCGGCGAATAGACGATTTCCGGCTCCAACTTCAGATAATCGCCCATATACAGAATGTGATTGGTACCTTCTTCCGGTTGCAGGCCAATAACTGACAATACATGTTCAAAATCACGGCTGGCCAGACTGTCTTTGTCTTCCAGGCAGGAAGTATGAACCAGGATGATAACGGTTGAAATCAAATAAAATATCTTTTTCATAATGTACCTCCTCTCTTATTCATTGAAATAAATCCGATTATTGTTTTCATCATATTCTGCATGGTCCAGAAACCATTGGGTGGCGACTTGTATCCAATAATCCACGATAACACTATTGTTCGGATCCGTCCATTCCGGATCAGTAATTTTGCTGATTTCCAGAAATTTGATACATTTTTTAGGATGGTAGGTAAATTTAGATAGTTTTGAACTCTTGCTCCAGAAAAGGGGTGGAGTATTTACATTTTTCATAAAATCAATTTCAATGAATTGTAATTCCTGTATTCCTGTTTTGAAGGTTTCATTAGGTAGCAGCTCCAGATGAATTTTGTAATCATCGGTTTCATTTAACGCCCCTACATGAATGACAAGGACAATACTGTCTTCTGCCAGTCCCCGCCGGAACATTTGAGTTGTATTCAGACTGTATTGTACTTCTGCCTCTACATTCTGTGATTTTTCAGCATTGACCTTCACCTGATAAGTACGGTCGTTTTCATAGTCTATCAGTCCGGAAAGACGTACCGGAATGCGCAGGGTATAATCATCTGCTCCTACTCCCAGAAAATAGGCATTGAAATAGTAGTTTTCAGGGTATTCTGCATCTCCGAATTCGCCTTTTAGAATATTCAGTGAAGTATAAGTGGTGTCGACCTGCAGAATATCTTTTTCCTGGCAGGCAGCCAACAGGCTGAAACTGAATAGAAGTATATAAATCTTTTTCATGATGTCTGGATTTAATTGTTACTACCTGTACCGAAATCAATCTCATATTGTGGTAATGGGAAAGTGTAAACTTCCGGATTTATTTTGATCGTAGTGCCTAAATAATTCCCATTGTCAATGGTATTCATGTTTTTTCGTTTGTAATACCAAAATAATTGGCCTTCACCTCTGAATTCACAGATATATTCGTGTGTAATCTCATTGCTGATTTCTGTATCGCTTGCGTTCAACCCGACTTCTGCCGCTTTGCGTTTGAGTTTGAAAGTATTCAGTAGAGTCCTGGCATCTCCGTCTATCGTCGGATCATTCAGGGCTGCTTCGCTGGCAATCAGATACATTTCTCCGAGTTTTAACATAGGGGCAATAGGATCTTCGTATTTGTGATTGTCTTCTGCATTTGATGAACGTTTGTATTTGATCAGATTGATCTTATTGAGCCGGTTGGCTGCGTGCCATGCGTCCAGGCGTAAATCTCCATGAGTATAACAATTGGTGGACAGGATAAAGTCCCGGGTAAGTCCTTCGTACCTTGAGCGTGAAACTTCCAGGATATTTTCTGTGTACAGGCCGAATAGTAGTTCCGGGGTAAACAGGCGGTCTGATTTGAGCTCATTACCATAAAGATCTGTTTTTACAATCTCCTCTTCTTCGATAAAACGGAATTTGTCGCTGTTTATAATGAGGCTGGCATTATCGTAGGCTTTACGGTAATCTCCCTGGTAGAGATATATTCTGGCCATCAGGCCACAGACAGCATAGTAATTCATGCGTTGATTGCGGGCATGATTTAAATATTTGTCCCGGTACACTTTGCCGCTGATGATGGGGTCATGTTTTTTTAGCAGCTCCTGTGCTTCCGTGAGGTCATTTAAAATATACTTCAGAACCTCCGGAGTCTTGAAAGAGGTTCCGATATTTAATCCGAAATCGGTTTTGTAAGGCACATTTTTTGAATCGGCATTGACACTCAGCGATTCGTTAAACATTCTGAGCAGGTCAAAATACATATATGCCCTCAAACCTAAAGCTTCGCCTAATAAAGTTTCCTGTATCCCGTTTTCAAAGAGATTCCGTTCTTCTCCGCGGAGGTGGGAGATCAGGAGGTTGCAATTGACGATATTGTTGTACATTTTACTCCAGACGGTCAATATATTACTCTGGGCTTCTGTAGTTGTGTAATCGAAGTTTTTCCATTTCTCCCGTTCGGGTTCGTTGGCATTGACGGAATATTGTTGTCCCAACGGTTCTGTCAGCGTAAGGGTAAGATTGGCACCATAGAGTTCTGAAGCGGCCATATTGATGTATACGCCTGTCAATGAAGAATAATAACCATTGGCTGTCTCGAACATTTCTTTTGCGTCGACTTCGGATTTGGGAAGTACATCCAGCCAGTTGCCACAAGAGGTGAAAAGCAGGCCTGTCAGTATAGTGATAATATATGAATGTGTTTTCATGTGTCTGTAGTTTAAAAGTTTATCTGAGCCGAAAAGTTAATCGTCCGGGCAAAAGGATAGGAGAGCCCTCGTTCCTGTTTGATGGTGGACACATAAAACAGATCGTTCATCGTGGCTGAAAGCCGTAACATGGAAATGACATTCTGTTTGAGCTTTTCGGTGGGTAACGTATAGCTGAGTCGTAATGAAGTCAGGCTAAGCATATGCTCTTTCTGGACGAAACGTGAGGTAGACCGTGTTGGAGAGGTATCTTTGATACTTTTGTAACGGGCAATGTCGCCTGGTTTTTTCCAGCGTTCTGTCAATGCCCGGCGGTCATTGTTCTTCATATTGTCCACACCTTCGATTTTTTCGTGCAAAGTGTAATTGTACATATCTGCCCCTGTGGAGTAGTTGAAGGTTGTTCCCAGATCCCAGGATTTGTATTTGAGGTTGAAACCGAAATAACCTTCCAGCGCTGCCTCTTTACATCCCACTGGCACCTGGTCTTCAGAATTCCATTCAAATGTCCGTTCTCCGCTTTTAGTCAGGAACATCTCTTTTCCGGTACCCGGATCTATACCCAGGCTTCTGACTGCATAAATGGTGTTCATAGACTGACCTTCTTCAAAAAGGAAAACATTGACATTTTCTTTTTCGGCTTTTTCTCCTACCATATCATTGTATTTTTTCAGGCTTTCCGATATGCGTTTGATTTTGTTGGTATTGTGAGTTCCGTTGAGATTCAG
>CAJMQA010000187.1 GCA_905215395.1 uncultured bacterium
GAAGTGGTCAATGAGTATGCTACAGCCGAATGGAGGAAATATTTGAGTGGGGCTTTACGGGATGGAGAGACCTTGGACGAGTTGGCCTGTTATGATGAAATTCTATATTCCATTACGCCTGCAGATTTGAGAGCTGCTTGCCGGAAGTGGTTCGATCCTGGCAAATGTGTACTGTTGCATATGGGGACTTTTGGAAACGCTGATTCATCGGTAATAGGCAAATAGATATGACTTTTGAAAATAAAATTATAATCATATGAAATATATCGTTGTATTATTATTTCTCTTTGTATTGACAGAAAGTTTCAGCCAGGATAAAAAAGCTTATACCCTTTTTGATGCCGGGGGCAAGGAGATCAGTTATAAAGAGATGATGAAAGTGTTGGAAAAACAGGATGTGGTTTTTATAGGAGAAACGCATAATTGTCCCATAGCACATTGGCTGGAGTATGAAATTGTCAACGGTCTGTATGAAAAACACAAGGATAAACTGGTTATCGGAGCTGAGATGTTTGAAGCAGATAATCAATTGATTCTGGATGAATTTCTGGGTAAACTGATTACTTCGGATCGTTTTGAAACAGAGGCTCGCTTGTGGCCGAATTACTCTACCGATTATGCCAATATTGTATGGTTGGCCCGTGATCATCAGTTGCCGTTGATTGCTACCAATGTGCCCCGTCGTTATGCAAATATGGTGAAAAACGGGGGATTTGAGGCTTTGGACAAGTTATCTCCTGAGGCCCGGAAATACATAGCACCTCTGCCGGTGAAATATGAATCGGACAGTTCAGCCGGAGAGGCATTCGGGTTGATGATGCTGACTGCCGGCAAACAAAGTAATCCTGAGAATCTGGCTAAAGCCCAGGCAATTAAAGATGCTACTATGGCTTGGTTTATTGCGCAAAACCTGAAATCGAAATTTGTACACCTGAATGGTAATTTTCATTCTGATTTTAAAAAAGGGATCATTCCTTACCTGAATGATTACCGGCCGGGTTTGAAGATTGTAAATATTTGTTCTGTGCGGCAGGATGAGGTGGATCAGCTCGATGAAGAAAATGAAGGCCGGGCTGATTTTTATATCTGTGTACCTACCGATATGACTACCACTTATTAGGCTCTAACGGTTAGAAACTTAAGTATGCAGGGAGACAAAAATGTGTTTCCCTGCATTTTTATTTTCTGGGAAAATCCGATCTTGTGAGTTTCATGTGCAAATTGTTTGGATAAAACAGATGGAATGCTAATTTTGCGATAAACAAATTAATAATAGATCTACACATGGAATTTGATTATTCTCATCTCATTTGTTTTTCACCAACACATTCGTCACATATGATTGGTGAAACTATTTTGAGAGGATTAGGGGCAGAACATTCAACTGAAACAGATTTAACTTACGAAAAACCGGCTGAGAGATTGGAAATCAATCAGGCGGTAACTGTGATTGTAGTGCCGGTTTATGGCGGAAGAGTGGCAGAAACGGCATTGGAGCGGATGGAGAATATCCATGGAGATGGATCACCGGTTATTCCAGTTGTGGTATACGGTAACCGGGATTATGAGGATGCTTTACTGGAGCTGTGTGATTGGTGCGTGGAGCATGGATTCCTGCCATTTGCTGCAGCTGCTTTTATCGGGGAACATTCTTACAGCCGTTTTGAGCGCCCGGTAGCTGCGGGACGTCCGGATGAGAATGATTTGCTTGAAGCAATGTCTTTTGGTCAGGAAGTTCGCAGTAAACTAAGACGGAAGAAAAAACTGAGTGAAAATCTGACTTTGCAGGTGAAAGGAAACCGGCCTTATAAAGTGAAAGGGCCTAAAACACCTCAAGCTCCTGTGACAGACAGAGAGCGTTGTATCAAATGTGGTTTTTGTATAGAAATTTGTCCTGTTCAGGCGATACGTTTGGAGGAAGAAATTGTCGCAGATGCCGGTTTATGTATTAAATGTTGTGCCTGTGTAAAACAGTGTCCGAATGGAGCCCAGATATTTGATACTCCTTTTACTGATTTTTTGTTTAAAAATTTTAGCACAAGACGACGACCTGAATTATTTTACTAACTATGAAACGACTCCTGATTTTTTTGAGTATCCTGCTTGGATTTGGCTTTACTATTTCAGAACTGCCGGCTTTTATTTCGGAAGTAGCTGAAAATTTTAAAGTATTAGGATCTAAGCGCTTACAGGAGAAAATCTGGTTGCATACCGATAAAGAGTGTTATGATGTCGGGGATAAGCTTTGGTTCCGGGCATTTTTGGTGGATGCAGCAACTCATGTTGAGTCGCCTTTCAGTAATTTTGTCTATGTCGAGTTGGTAAATCCTCAGGATTCTGTGTTAAGACGCTTGAAAATTGCACGTATAGATTCTGTATTTTCAGGTTATCTGAATGTCACTTCAGATATTCGTCAGGGAGAATACTTTTTACGGGCCTATTCATATTGGATGCAGAATATTGGTGAGGATTTCATATGTAAGAAAAAAATAAAAGTAGTGAATCCACAGGATTCCAGGGTATTGACAGGGGTTAATTATGAGAAAAAAGACAGTACAGACTATGCTGTGATCCGGTTGACAAATTCCCGTAACGAACCTTATCAAAGGATTTCCGTAAACTGGAAGATGATGGATGATGCTTACGATGGGAAAACACATAAGGCACGGACAGATGAGGAAGGAAAAATCAGAATTCCTTTGAAACGGCTTGCCAATCCAGGGGATGTATTGCTGCAATTTTCAGAAGCAGCTACAGAGGAATTCAAACGTTATGTACATTTGCCTGATAATTCAGGAGATTTTGATATCGCTTTTTTTCCTGAAGGAGGGGATTTGATACCCGGAAATGAGCAAAAAGTAGCTTATAAGGCTATTGGTACCGACGGATGGTCGATGGATGTGAAAGGAATATTTTATGCAGAAGATGGTAGTGTGATCGATATTGTACAAAGTTATCACCGGGGGATGGGTTTTGTATATCTGAAGGCCGAACCGGGAAAACGGTATTATGTAGAGGTTGAATCTCCTCAGGGAATCAGGAAGAAAGTGTATCTTCCGGAGTCTAATCCCAAAGGATTGGGACTCACTGTACAGCCGAAAGATTCGGTGTTGAGGTATCGCATTATCGGAGGATCTGAGACCGTTGTTCCGGATAGTTTGTATCTTTTGATCCATATGCGGGGTATGTTATATGCCTGTACTTCTGTTGATGGTGCCTGGGTGGGGGAAATCCCGCTGAAAACTTTACCTGAGGGTATTCTTCACATTTGTCTGGTGGATGATAAGGCCCGGATATATAGCCAGCGGCTTTGTTTTGTGAGGCAAAAAAGTCGTCCGGAGATTATAATCCGGCCTGATAAGAAAGGTTATCATGCACGGGAAGCTGTGGATTTGGAATTGCAACTGAAAGGACAAGCCGGTATGTCGGGTAGTTTTTCGGTGGCAGTTACAGATGATGCAACAGTGAAACGGGATTCTTTGGGCGATGATATTGTGTCTGATTTATTGTTATCCTCTGATTTGAAAGGTTATGTTGAAGATCCCCGTTTCTATTTCAGGGATGTGACAAAAGCTACCGACCGTTGTCTGGATTTGTTGTTGTTGACACAGGGATGGACCCGTTTTGATGTAAGTAAAATAATATCCGGGGATTTTGGAAGTTCTCCTTATTACCTGGAGCGTGGACAGGCTATTTCCGGACGGGTGAAAAATTTCTGGGGAAAAGAGGCGGGTGAAGCTAAATTGGTCCTTTTTTCTTCGAATCAGATTTTACGTTTTCTGGATGCAGATTCCGCAGGGTATTTTGTGATAGATGGTGTATCTTTTCCTGATAGTACCAGTTTTGTTGTACAGGCTCAGAGTAGAAAAGGGCGTAAAAGCGTAGAGGTGATTGTGGATAAAGACCAGTTCCTGGCACCGGAAATACGTATTCCTTATGAACGGACAAAGGCTGATGGAGAAGATGATTTCTATAAAAAATATGGGCGGAATTACTATTATGATAATGGCGTGAAAGTGTTTGTCCTGGATGAGGCTGTGGTAGAGCGGAATGTTCCGAAAAAGGTTTACTCCTTCTATGATAATATGGCTCGGTATTCTATAGATTCTACAACATTGGCCAGTACGAAATTTACGCTGGAAACTATGTTGATGACAGAATTTCCGGGAGTGCTGGTTATCAACAAAGAGGTTACTTACCAAGGGAAGAAGATTGCCATATTATTGGATGAAATGGAGCAGAATTATGAATTTGTATCTATGATGGATCCTAAGGAATTTCTGAGCATCAGTATGTTGGATGAGATGATGGGGAAATTTTATTTGGGAGAATCCGGACAAAACGGAGCTTTGGTTTTTACCCGGAATTGGAATTATGTGCCGGAGAGGTTGGGGCGTTTGAATATACAGACTTTTACTGCTTTGGGATACCAGAAACCGGTTGAATTTTATATGCCCCGTTACGATGTAGATTCTGTTCGTATGGCTATGGCAGATACGATGGATGTCCGTAAGACCATTTATTGGAATCCTAAAGTGAAGATCAGTTCAACAGAACCGACCCGTTTGCGTTTCTTTACCGATGATGGGTGTGAGCATGCGACCCTGATTCTGGAAGGGGTATTAAAGGATGGTACTGTGTGCCGGAAGGAACAAAAAATCCGTTTGAAGGTCCGGTAATTTTCAAATTTATTATGGATGACATTATTTTCTGAAGAGGATATTATTGGGGCTTTGAGAGCCGGAGATGAAATTTGCGTACAGATGATGTTCGATAATTATTACCGGTCATTGTGTGTTTATGCTTTGAAATATGTACCGACTTTAGAAGATGCCGAAGATATCGTGCAGAATATATTTGTAACTTTTTGGGAGAATAAAAAGGGAAGTCGGTTTGAAGGCTCGCTGCGTTCTTATCTGTTCGGGGCTGTGGCTAAAGCTTCCCTGAAATTTCTGGACAGACATAGCCGGGTGAGATTTGATGATATAGAAGAGCATGTCAATCTTTTTCTGGAAGAAATTGCATTCTATGAAGAAGAGGAATTGAATGCATTAAAAGAAAAGGTTGAACTGGAGATTGCACACTTACCGGAAAAGTCCAGAGAAGTATTCAAAGCCATTGTCTTGGAAAATCTTACTTATAAAGAAGTTGCAGAACGTTACCATATTTCTGTAAATACTGTAAAAACACATTATTCGAATGCCCTTCGGCAATTGCGGCAGAGTTTGGGGAAAATTGTCACTTTATTATTATTTTTTCCTGATTTTTAAACTTTTCTCTTTTTTTGAAAATAATTGAAATTTTTTTCACCCATTTTTAAATATATCGGAATATATATAAAAAGGATATTTGAAATGGAGCAGTTTATATTGGAATGTATTGTAGATTATTGTACTGGAAAGATAGATGCGGAAAGGGGGAAGGTGTTGCGCAAATGGATAAATGCAGCTCCTGAAAATCGGGAACTGATTGAGCAATACTTGAAAACGGCTAAGATAAACCGGATAATTGGAGAGATGGGGCGGATGGATGAAGAGAGAGCGTGGCTGGAGTTGTCAGATAAAATCAGGCGGAGGAGAAGCAGGAGTTTATACCGTCGTTTGTCTGCCTTAGCTGCTTCCGTTATTATTCTTGTGGGTTTGGGGATGGTTTTCTGGCTGAATAGCAAACCGGCAGAACAAGATGTGCAATTGATACAGATTTTACCAGGATCAACAAAAGCGACTCTGATATTAGCTAACGGTTCTCAGATTGACCTGACAAGAGATGATCTGAAAGAGGTGGCTACTATGGAGGCTTTGATCAAAAATGATTCTTTGGTAGGATTACAGTATAATCATAGTGAACTGAAGGAAGAGCAACCGGTTTTTCATACAGTAAGGGTTCCGGTAGCCGGAGAATATCATTTTACTTTGTCTGACGGTACCAAAGTATGGATGAATTCGGATTCAGAGCTTCGTTTCCCGGTGAACTTTACGGGTAACCGGCGGGAAGTTTTTATAAAAGGGGAGGCCTATTTTGAAGTAGAGCAGGATCAGGAAAGGCCGTTTATCGTGCATGCTCACCAGGTCAATATTCAGGTTCTGGGTACGAAATTCAATGTCTCTGCTTATGATGGGAGTCAACAAGTGCTCACTACTTTAACACAAGGGTGTGTGAATGTGGAGTATGGTGGTTTACATACAGAATTGCAGCCAGGGTTTCAGGCAGTTACTGATATAAAAGCCGGGACCATGAATAGACATGAGGTAGAGACAGGTATGTATATTTCCTGGACCAAAGGAATTTTCGAGTACGAAAATATGCCTTTGTCTGAAATTGTAGTGCAATTATCCCGCTGGTATGATGTCAATTTTGTCTTTGCTGCCCCGGAATTTAAAAAACGGCGTTTTACCGGTATGGTTAAGAAATACGATATATTGAATGAGGTTCTGAAAATCATTGAGAAAACGACGGATGTGCGCTTTATGGTCAATGGTAAAGAAATAGCGGTTAAAGCAGCGAGCTGAGACTGGCCCTGAAAAGACGGGGAAATGTTGGCGCATTCCCCGTTTGAGGTAATTTATTCCGGAATTGTCGACATTCCGGAGGTGTGTTAATTAAAACAAACAAATTTATGAAAAAAAAGCGAATTTCTGAATTTCTCCAGCGCTTATCTGTTGGAAGAAAAATTTTGTGTTCTATGAGATTGACGGTGATTCTGACCATTTTCTTATCTATGAACGCTTTCGGTAATGCTGTGTCGCAAACCGTAAGTCTGAAACTGGAAAATGCTACTTTGCGGGA
>CAJMQA010000188.1 GCA_905215395.1 uncultured bacterium
ACTGTTACTACCCCCCACCGTATTAAATGTATTTTCTCCGTAAATACAAGTGCGGCCTGCCGGTTGTATCCAAGGGAATGCCTCCCCGGCATTATCCTGTAACTGAATTACACTCAATCCGTCAGCACTTTTCAAAAGGGTAAAACAATTATCATCCGCATTATAAATAATCCAGCCACTCGGACTGATAATACTGGTAAAAATATAGGGGAATGGCCGGAAGCATTTTTCACTCATCACATCCATACGATTAGAAGGATTTCCATAATTTTCATCCGAGTACAAACTTGCCCCGAATACGTAATCCTCCGTCATCATAACCCGGCTCATTGTCATACTGGTATACCGCTGTTTGGCAGCCATATCCACCACATTCAACATATCAGGCAGCGGAAAACTTGAATAAGTCATGGAACGCAAGGTATTCATCGGTCCTGAAGCAAATGAAGTCAAATCCAGATAATAGGATCCTGATTCTGTTGATATCCACAGTTTCATAGCCGGAGTCTCCCAATAATAAGAACCGGTATACATCACTCTCAAAGGTCCCCGTAATTCAGGCAATCCATTCCCCTCCAACAGATTTTTCAGCACAACTGTATCTTTTGCTATAGAAATCATATCCAAACCCACGGTACCATCCTCTTTTTCACCGAGAATCAAAAAACCTTTATCCGTCACACTCAAAACATTCAGTGAGGTATAGGATTTCCAGATCAGGTCGGTTTTCGTATCCTTGATTTTCAAATATAATGTATAAGTATCAGGTTTTAAATCTACAAAATACCTCAGATTCCGTTCCGTACCCAAAATGATTCCTTTATCCCGCTCATCGGTCGAACCGCTGCCAACCACTTTCCATTCGTATTCATAACGTACAGGATCGCTGTCTTCCGTAAACTGTATCACAGGTTCCTTCCGTACCGTATCCAGATAAGAAAGCGGAGTAATTTTTAAAGTATCGCTCTTAAAAATAGCCGTATAACCGCCTTTTTTCCAGTCGGAAATTTTTACTTCATTGATCGGATGATAATCATTCGATCCCTCATCATCATAACAGGAAATACTAAAAACAGATAGAATTCCTGTCCATAATATCAATATTAATTTTCTCATCGTAGTCAGATTTTAGTATATTTCAATTCTATCATTCTCCCGGTTGAAACGGAACTCCATAATAAGATTTCCAACTCACCCCCTGGAACCACATCAGTCGTCCATCTTTCTCCCTGATTGCATCACGATGATCGGGGCTCTTGTCATATAATGCCTGCAAATCCATAGCCATCTTATTCTGAATAGCATATCTTAAACCGGAAGGCATTGTTTCATTGGACATAAAATCTTCATAAGTCAGTTCCGGAAAACGCTTCAAAATCTCTTCAAATTTTTCTTTTGAGAAGAATCCCCACAATCCGCCATCCTGATCTCCTATATTTCCAGGAGTCTTTCCTCCCCACCACACTTCCGGACAAGTGATAAAGTTGTTCAGGATAATCTTATGCCGTGTCCCGTCAAATTCCTCCTTGTCACTGTCATTTCCCAACATACCGCTCAAATCGAACCATTGCGGAATAGCCAGAGTAAAATCTTCAGATGGCAATAAACGAAGTACAAGATTACGTTCCACTTCATCCAAAGCCTCGCTATTTTTCACAGTCACCGGAACATCTGCATAACTCCAGCCTTGCTTTATGGTTTGCCATTCATCAAACTCCAGATAATTTTCACCTTTCACAGCAGTCGTACTATCCTGATCGACTACAATACGGAATTTCCGGTCATAATCCTTTACCTTTCCTGTTACCTGTACCCTTATCTTCAAAGACAATTCATCCACTCCCTTTTTAATAAATTCAACTTTGGTATAAGGCTGGGCGGCCCAATAAGTGGTATCAAACCAATCCGGCCCCCATTGCACATAGAAATAAACACCTTCCTCTCCGTCAAAATCCTTGATTTCTTTTTCACATCCGGACAGACCGGCAATGATGAGGAATAAGGTTGCTATATAAACAATATTTTTCATAATTTACTCATTTTCAGTTGAACTACTTTGATTTTCCCGTTGACTGGTTTCACTGTCAGGCAATGGAACCACATAATTCCGGAGTTGCATCGTTAATGTCTCTGCCGGCTGAGAACCATCAGGTATACTTTCCAACCGGTTGCGTTTGAAATAATAGAAAGTCTGTCCTTCACCGATAAATTCCCGGATATACTCATTCCGGATAGCTGTATTCAGATCGGTCGGCGACTCTGTATTCAGGCTGATACACTTTCTGGCTTTACGTAAAGGATTCAGATATTTTTCCAGGGCAATGCTGACCTGGCCTTCCCGGACTCCCACACATTCGGCCGCGATCAAATACAGTTCGCTGACCCGGATCAAGGGAACCATATAAGCAAAACGCTCTGCCTTGGCTTTTGCTTCATCGGTAGTCGTCTGTACCTCTGCATATTTCTTGAAACAACAGAATTCTTTTGACTCTTTTGTAACAGATTCCCACATCTTAAAGCGTAAATCATCGGGAGATTCAAAAATCGTACGGATGCGGCCATTCTGATAACCTCCGGCCAACGTCAGTAAATTCACAACGTTCAGATCGGAAGTAAAATAAGCCTTGTAAATATTATCCGTACGGACACTGTTGTACAAAGAGAACAATACCTCGGTCGCAAACATATTATCACTGGAGGCTGTATCTGCATAAGTTGCTGTACACAAAGGGAACAAAGGTTTCTCCTCACCAGCCACCTCATCGATCACTTCAATAGCACATGTTTTGGCCTTGCTGTAATCTTCCTTCCACATATACGCTCTTGCCATCAAAGCTTTCACTGCGTAATAATTCATCCGGTATTGCCGGTAAAAAAGATCATTACCCTTCTCTCCGCCACTGTAATTTCTGGCTCCGTCGGTAATGACGGGGTCGACATCCTTCAATAAATCAGCAGCTCTTGTCAAATCAGTAATCACACGGTTTAATATACTGTCTGCACTTAACAAAGGTTCGACAATCCGTTCCGAAGAAGTCTGGTAGGGTATACTTGCCTGCTCTTTTTCTGTCCAAAGTGGCCCGAACAGCCGGAGCATATCGAAATGTAACATCGCACGTAATCCCAGTGCCTCGCCTTTGATCAATTTATAATACAAGTCGGGCAACACCGGATTCCCCTCTCCGCAATGCTCCAGTATAGCATTCAGATTCGAAATCTGAGAATAAGTCGTTTGCCATACCGTCTCAAAGCGGTCTTTTGACCCCTTACTACCATAAGCATAGGTCTGATAAGCACTATAATTGTGATCACTGGTAGTACAATTATAATACTGAGCCATCACATCAAGGATGCCGGCCGACAAATTACCTCCATAATTCGATGAGCTATTCATATTCAGGTATACTCCGTTTAAGGCCATTAGGAACCCCTCTCTTTCCTCAAACAGGTCTTTTTCCATAATCTGATCTTCCGGGGCCACATCCAACCAAGAATTACATGAAGCACCTAACAGTAAAAGTCCCGCGATCCATATTCTCTTTATTTTATTCATAATCCAATTTTTTAGCATTAAAATCTTATACCTAAAGAAAAAGCCACACTACGGGCAAAAGGATAATCTAATCCCCGTTCATTTTTTACAGTAGATACCCGGAAGATATCGTTCATATATCCGCGTATAGTCACGGAAGAAGCACCGAAATGTCTCAACCAGCGAGCCTGGGTTTCATACCCGATGGATATCGATTCACAAGATAATGTGTTCTCATCAGCAACAAAACGGGAAGACATCGGAGTGGTTTCATTCAGAGAAATGGCTTTAAATTTAGCGACATCCCCAGTTTTCTGCCAACGGTCATACAAAGCCCGTTTGTCCTGATTGTAATACACGTCCTGATCAGAAATATTCTCCACTTTATTGTACAGAGCACTCAGAAAAATCTGTCCACCAACCCGGTAACGGAAATTTATCGAAGCCGACAGTCCTCTCCAATAAAACGAACTACCGATTACTCCTTCCAGTTTGGGATCTGAGTTACCTACAATCACCTCATCATCGTAATCAAATTCAAAGGTCTGTGTTCCATCTTTCTTTATAAAAATTTCCCGTCCGGTCACCGGATCGATTCCAGCAGAACGTACAGCCCAGATATCAGAAGGGCTTCCTCCATCATAATAACGTTTCAAATTTGAACTCCCAATCTTTTGATCAGTTTCATCCTTCCGGTTTTGTGCATTGTATTTTTCCAATGCATTCCCGATGTTTTTATACTCATATTCTAAATGCCGTAAATTTCCGTTGATACTCCAGTTTAACTCCTCCTTCTGTAACACCACAACATTAGCAGAAAGAGTATATCCTTTAGTAGTCTGTTTTCCCAGATTGGTCGGCACGGAAGCAGTCCCTGTGGAAGTCGGCAAAGTCACTGAAACCAGTAAAGGATCAGTATTTTTCATGAAATAGTCAAAATTCAGACGTAAACGGCGATGGAACATTTCCACATCAAATCCGAAATTCTGGTCGATCGTTTTCTGCCATTCCAAATTCGGATTTCCGTAAGACGATATTCCGACTCCTAAACCGAAAGGATTATTAAAGCTTGTTGTATAACTATACATATTAGACGACATGTACAGGCTAAAATTCTGGTTACCCGGATTACCGATAGAATAACGTAATTTCAGAAAATCAATAAACGCACAATTTTTCACAAAAGATTCATTGTGCATATTCCAGCCGACACCTACCGCCCAGGTTGTCGTAAACTTATTGGATACCCCGAATACAGATGAACCGTCCGCTCTGAAATTAGCATCCAACAGATAACGGTTATCATAGGCATACCCCCCATTCATATAATAACTGGCGGAACGTTTCTGGTTGTTCGAATAAGAAGGCTTCTCTCCGGACGGATAACCATTAGAAAAAGTAGGATTGATATTCCGGTCATCAACATAACCGATCGCTTTAAAACCGGAAGTCTTGTTTTTATTATCGGACACCTGCATACCCACAACGGCATTCACCATGTGTTTATTGTCAAACAGCTTACCAAAAGTCGCATTCAAATCCCCGTCATAGCTCAACACATCCCCATTGGTTTCAGAGTAAGACCCTTTTTCTTTTTCACTTTTCCCGTAAAATACCGAAGCTTTAGGAGATTGAAAAATTTCTTGTTTAGACACCGATTTGGATACGCTGATTCTAGCCCTCAACCGGAGAGGTTCAATCACCCGCCAATCCACCTCAAAATTGTTCCGGAAGCCAAAATTCCGGGTGCGGTTAGAAGAATTCAAAGACATATCATACAACGGGTTGAAGACATATTCATCACCTGACATGACTTTATATTTCTCGAGCACTGCCTCCGGCTCCCCATAATCATTCACTTTCCGGTAATAAGGATTGGCCTGTGAGAATTTGGAAAAAGCGACCTTCTCACGATCAGATACCGAATAATCAAAATTGACATAATCGGTAAATGCCAGATTTTTGTAGCGGTAAATCAAACGTACGTTTCCGTTCAGAACATTATTGTCTGACCCCTTCATGACACCGGCAGTACGGTTGTAATTCACCCCTAAGCCATACCGCATACGGGAATCTCCCCCTTCAATAAAAAGATCATGACTGTGGGAAGTGGCAAAACGTAAAGGTTCGTTCAGCCAATACGAATCCACCCCTTTCTCCACTTCTGCCAAACGTCCATAGTAAGTAGACTGAAAACCCTCATTGATAATTTCTCCATTTGCATCTAAGGGACCATAACGGCCAGCTAATTTTTCAAATGCCAATTTTTCGCGGGCATTCATCAAATTATAATCTGAAAGATCGGCAAATGAAAAACTCAGGTTTCCATTGTAATTCACTTGCAATTTTCCGGCCTCAGGAGCTTTTGTTTCAACGACAATAACACCATTCGCAGCCTTGGAGCCATAAATAGCAGTAGCAGCTGCATCCTTCAAAACGGTAATACTAGCTACCCGGTCCATACTCAAATTACTGATTGCTTTCAAGGTTGATTCGAATCCATCCAGAATAAACAAGGGCTGGTTCGGGTCAGTATCATATTCCTGGGTTAATCCGACAACACTCGTTTTACCACGTACATTAATATCCGGCAAAGTATTGGGGTCAGAGCCGAACTGATTATTCTCAATAATCGCAAAAGAAGGATCGATGGTTTTCAGACTTTGCAAGACATTGGTATTCCCGATCATCTTTAACTCCTTATGTGTATATGTCTGGGAAGAACCGGTAAAACTCTCTTTTTTCCTGGAATAAATACCGGTGATGACCACCTCTTCCATCTCCGTCGCTTCCTCTTTTAACACCACGGTCAAAGGCTCTGTATTCTTCAGTGTTACTTCCACCGAGGTCATTCCGATAAATGAAAAGACCAAAGTCTGCCCCACAGGATTCGGTAAACTGATTTCAAAATCTCCGTTTACACCCGTCGTTGTACCCAGGGTTGTTCCTTTTATCACAACAGTTACACCCGGTAATGCATTCCCGCTTTTATCCATCACCTGACCGCTGATCCGCTTAGCAACTTGCACCGTCTGCGGAACTGTCAATTTCCGCAGAATAATCGTATTGTTATCTATTTCCGCCGTAAACCCCGTTCCCATCAAAGCCTGTTCCAATACTGCGGAAATTTCTTCATTCACAGCAGTGACAGTAATACCTTTCAAATCTTTTGTTTTATTTTAATCATAAATAAAACCCACATCACATTGCTTTTTATTGGCTGATATGAACTCTCCCAGTGTAC
>CAJMQA010000189.1 GCA_905215395.1 uncultured bacterium
ATTATGGAGGGGGTTGGCCGAGATTGTTGAGAAATACGTAAAAAAAGGCATGCGGTTATATATAGAAGGACGTATCCGTACCCGTTCCTGGGATGACCAGAACGGAGTTAAAAGATATACGACGGAAATATATGCCGATAATATGCAAATGTTATCTTTTAAACAAGAAGGAGACAATGGAGTTACAAGCAGCAGAAGCTTCAATGCTCCTGTACCTCCAAGTCCTGGTCAGTCAGCTACTCCGGCAAATATTCCGGACGACAACGATGATTTACCATTCTAAAAAAAGTGAAAGCCGGAGTTTATTCCCCAACTCATAATCTCCGGCTTTCAGCAGATATTGTTTAACTAATGATTTAAATTTTGGAAACAGACGCTTATGGCGCGGTGGATAGTATACTGCGCGGTTCTTTTGATCCTCTGGATATTGTACTTCTTATCATTCTGATATTTTTGCTGATTGTATCAGCATTGGTTTCCGGTTCTGAAGTAGCCTACTTTTCTTTATCTCCCGGTGACCTGGAAAAACTGAGAGAAAAAGGGTATGACAAGGTCAACAACCTGCATAAAAAACCCAATCTGCTATTATCGACCATATTAATTACCAATAACTTTGTCAATGTTGGCATCGTAATTATTTCAACCTATCTGGTCAACTCCCTGTTTGATTTTTCAGCTTACCCCATTCTGGGATTCACCATACAGGTGATACTGGTCACATTCCTGATTTTACTGTTCGGCGAGATCATGCCCAAATTATATGCTAACCGTTCACAAGTAAAAGTAGCTATTTTTATGGCTGGACCACTCACTTTCCTGACCTATCTGTTCCGGCCTCTATCTCTGTTACTGATCAAATCTACTTCAGTCATCAGTAAACGCATGGCTAAAAAAGGAGCTCTGTCCATTGACCAATTGTCCAAAGCTCTGGAATTGACAGAAGATGCAGAAATCAATGAAGAGAAAGACATACTGGAAGGTATTGTCCGTTTCAGCAATATTAATGTCATAGACATTATCCGCCCCAGAATCAACGTGATTGCCCTGGATATTGAATACAGTTTTGAACACGTAAAAGAAATTGTTATCGAACATGGCTATTCACGCCTGCCGGTATTCAAAGATAATCTGGATACCATCGAAGGTATTTTATATGTCAAGGATTTACTGGCCCATTTACATGAACCGGAACATTTTCAATGGCAAAGTTTGCTTCGTCCGGCCTATTATGTTCCTGAAACCAAAAAAATCAACGATTTACTGGAAGAATTTCAGCTGAAAAAAGTTCACATGGCTATCGTTGTCGATGAATATGGCGGAACTTCCGGTATCGTCACTATGGAGGATATTTTGGAAGAGATCGTCGGGGAAATCAACGATGAATACGATGAAAAAGAAGAAACATATGTAAAACTGCAGAACAACACCTATATTTTCGAAGCCTGCACTTTACTGAACGATTTTATCAAAATTGTCGATGCAGATCAGGACAGCTTTAAAGATATTGAAGGAGAAGCAGATACATTAGCCGGTCTCATTCTGGAAATCAAAGGAGAGTTACCTAAAAAGAATGATATTATCACCTATCAGGATCATCAGTTTACCATTTTGGAAGTTGACAATCGGCGTATCAAAAAAATCAAATACGAAAAGTGCCCTTAACCATCAGCTATATGCGCATATTATTTATCGTCCTTCTGTTCTTTTCAGTTATCGGTTGTAAAGATAGTTATACACCGAAACCCTATGGCTATTTCAGAATTGATTTACCAGAAAAAAATTGGATACTGTCGCCGGATTCCCTGCCTTATCAGTTTGAAATGTCAGCTCTGGCCACCATTGAAGCCGATCAAAGTAAAGAAGCAGAATGGGGCTGGATCAACGTATGTTATCCCCGTTACAATGCCAAAATACATTTGTCATACAAAAATGTAACAACGGATAGTTCACTTTGCCGCTTTACTGAAGATTGCCACAGATTAGCTTATACTCATACAATTAAAGCGGAGTCTATCAATGAAAAATATTTCAGAAAAAACAGTATATTCGGTATCATCTATTATATAGAAGGCAATACGGCTTCTTCCACCCAATTTTTCATAACCGATTCTACCCGGCATTTTCTAAGAGGAGCCTTATATTTCAACCAACATCCGGACAGGGATTCTCTGGCTCCGGTAATTAACTATCTCCGGGAAGATATTATCAACCTGATGGAAACCCTGAAATTCCGGGATAAAAAGTAAATCATTTACTGTCCTGCCGTATAAGGAACCGGAATATTCAATATCCGGCACAGTATAGGTAACAGATCTATCATCTGACACTCATCCGGAAGTTGTGCATCCACTCCGGCACCATAAAGATACAGAGGGACTCTGTTTCTTTTGCTGTAGCGGGCAAAATTATCTTCTCTTTCTTTCAGTGTCGGAACCCAGGTTGGCACCAAAGAATATAGAATATCCCCACTGCGTTTCTGGGAAAATGCATTCTGAAATAAAACCTCTTTTCCTGCCGAAGATGCATTGTGAGTAAGAGAATAAGAAGTTAGTACATGTCCGACACCTTCAAATTCTATCATAAAATCTGCTATCTTATCCTGAATCTCTTTTAAAGCTACCTTTTTTTGTTCTATTAACTGTCGGTCCAGGTATATCTGTTCTGAATCATAATCGACAATCCAATCCCCTTCTCCATAAACCAGGTTTAGAAAGGATTTTAACAAAGCAACAGCTTTAAATATACTGAAATAACCTGAAGATAAGCGCATTTTCCCCAACTCTTCAGGCAATAGCTCCCGGGCCTCCGAGAAAGTCAGAAAAACAGTATAATTCCCTTTGCCTATCCGGCTGTCCAATTCATTTAAAAGCTTTTCCACATCTTTATCCAAACGCACAACCAAATCCTGAAATTCTCTGGAATAAACCCCAAAATCCCGGTTCATATAGTCCAAAGAAGAATAATTCAAAGCCAGGAGATCAGCATCATTATCAACTCCCAACCGCTCGTTCCGGATCAATTCCAAAGCCAGATCTGTAACTAAAGTATTCGCATACGGAGTAGCTTTCAATATTCTGTACGTATCAAATTTCCGTTTTGCCTGTGCCAGATCATAAAAAAAACCGCTTCCAAGTCCGACTTTATTTTTCAGGCGCAAAGCAGTTGTATTAGCGTTTTCATCTGCCAGAGACATCCAACCCCGGCGTATAAAAAAGTCGCTTTCCATTTTACTATTATAACTCTTCAGCCAGCCCGGCAAAGAGTCTGTATAATAATCCGACGACACCCATTTCCCGGTACTTTCACTCAACCAGAGTGCCAGATTAGCACAACTTCCCCCACTCAAGACAGCTTCTTCTCCATTTACAGCAACACTATACACTTTCGAAAAAGCATTGTTCATTTTCATTGCACATCCCAGAGTTAATGCCTGCAATGCATCAGGACTTAAACCTTTGACCCCGTCTTCCCCCAACAACAGATAATTGTCGGAAAGGACATTATTTTGTCTTTTTTTGCGCAAACGGTCGTACCAGTCATGGGCTACTATTCCATGTTCAGCAGGCAACATGCCTGTATATAAAGTAGCCTGATCCACCCCGGTCTGAGAAAAAAGATAAGCATAATCAGCCCCGATCACCCGCCCTTGCTCAGTTAACCGCCTCAAACCTCCTTCAGACAAATCATTCCCATATATGGCCAACCATTCCGGATAAAAATTACTCACCGTAATTCCGACAATCAGCTTCGTTTTATTGTCCGCAGCAAATAAAAATGTACTGATGAGTAACAACAACCCCAAAACTCCCGTTTTCATATTTGTAATCTCTAATATCCAAAGCAATAATTTACCATCTGCAAAAGTAAAAATAATTTCCTCAATCCCTAACCGCTTCCGGAACTCCTTTGTCAATTTATCCGGATATCAGTTAATGTTTCAATTGGAATATTTTATCCTATGAAAACTATATTTTTATAAAAGATAAAGAGTCAAATAATAATAATTTACAACTTTCTGTGAGGCCCATCCCGTTTTGTTTATTATATTTACACCACAAAAATGAATTTACTATACTATGACTGAGAAAAGATACATTCTTGCGGAAAAATTACGTACTTATATTGCTTGGTACGGAATAAATGATTTCAATGAAGAACATCTGAAAAAAGTCGGAGTGACTCTGGAAGATTTAAAAGAAAACTTCACAGACCGGCGGGATATTGTAAAAGCTATCCTGGAACATGAAAGAAAATGCTTCGAAGAAATCTTCAATGAATACAATTTCGAAGGCTGGAATGCCATTGATATTATGCTGATTGTCAGCAATGAAATCAATAATCGTTTTTTCAATGTCAGTCCTTCTGTAACCATTATGTTTGCCGATGTTTTTTCTGATATTTTTGAAGACCACCTGCAAAAGCGCTCAGACTTTATTTATGAGAAAATTAAAATCAATATAGAGAAAGGCATGGAACAAGGTATGTATAAAAAAGATATTTCCAGTGAAATGATCGCCCGAATGTACATAGCAAAATTGAATGACATACACAATCCTCAGATCTATCCTCCCGAAGGCTTCACATTTGCGACAATATTCAATGCACTGATTGATAATGTAATCAAAAACATTACCAATGAAGAAGGACGAGCTTATTACAAACAACGCAAACAATTGTACAGTATTTTAAATTTCAGATAAATAAGATACTACTAAAACCTAAATAATTATGAAATATCAAATTGATGACATAGATAGAAAAATACTTTCCTATCTTGTTAAGAATGCCAGAGTACCTTTTCTTGAAATTGCACGTGAATGCGGAATTTCCGGAGCAGCCATCCATCAAAGAGTAAAAAAGATGGAGGATGCCGGAATCATTGAAGGTTCGCGTTTTATCGTAAAACCCCGTGCATTAGGCTTTAAAATTTGTGCCTTTATAGGGGTGATCCTGGACAACGCCCATCAATATAAAACTGTAGTAAAAGAAATAGAAAAAATACCGGAAGTTATTGAATGCCATTTCATTACCGGTCACTATTCTTTTTTTCTGAAAATTCGCTGTAACAGCCATCAGCATCTGATGGATATCCTGATCAACACTTTACAAAATATTCCGGGAATTGCAAAAACCGAATCTTTCATTTCACTGGACCAGCTTATTGAAAAACAAGTAGATATTTGCCCGGAAGAAAATTAAAAAAAAGTAGCTTTCTTGCGAAAGCAGGAAAGCTACATTTTTATGGTTAGTTTATCACCTTCTTTATCACAATCTACATTCAGAGTCCCTCCTTCAGGCAGATCTCCTTTAATAATCACTTCCGCCAATTCATCCTCCAGATATTTCTGAATAGCCCGTTTCAACGGACGTGCGCCATATTGAGGATCATATCCTTTTTCGGTCAGAAATTCTTTGGCCGCATCCGAAACATGTATATGATATCCAAGTTCCCCGACACGTTTCAACAAACCTTTCAATTCAATGTCAATAATCTTATGAATATCGTCTTTGCTCAACGGATTAAAGACAATTACGTCATCTATGCGGTTCAGGAATTCCGGTGAAAACGCACTCTTCAATGCTTTTTGAACAACACTTTTGGCATAATCGCTGTCTCCGGTCCGGTCATTGGTCATAAAACCGATTCCCCGTCCGAAATCCTTTAATTGGCGGCTTCCGATATTTGAGGTCATAATGACGATGGTATTTTTAAAATCCACCCTTCTACCCAGGCTATCCGTCAATTGTCCGTCATCCAGTAACTGCAACAGTATATTGAATACATCGGGGTGAGCTTTTTCTATTTCGTCCAGCAACACCACCGAATAGGGTTTTCTCCTGACTTTTTCTGTCAGCTGTCCGCCTTCTTCGTATCCGACATATCCGGGAGGAGCTCCCACCAAACGGGAAACAGCAAACTTCTCCATATATTCACTCATATCAATACGAATCAGAGAATCCTGAGTGTCAAAAAGATATTGAGCCAATACTTTAGCCAATTGTGTCTTCCCTACTCCTGTAGGTCCCAGGAATATAAATGAACCAATAGGACGATTCGGATCTTTCAAACCAGCCCGGTTCCGATGTATAGCCCGTACAATTTTTTCAATCGCTTCCTGCTGTCCGACAACGCTATCCGCGAGCTCTTCCCGCATCTGTAATAACTTCATGCCTTCGGTTTTTGCAATTCGCTTTACAGGTACTCCAGTCATCATAGCCACGACCTCGGCCACACTCTCTTCATCGACAATAACACGATTTTCTTTTAACTCTTTCTGCCAGTTCTCTTTTTCCTGCTCTAATTCCGCTAATAACTGCCTTTCCTTGTCACGAAAAGCCGCTGCCACCTCAAAATTCTGTTGTTTTACAGCTTCCTTCTTCTTTATCTTAATGTCTTCCACAGACCTTTCCAGCTCTTCGATAGTCTGAGGCACGTGAATATTAGCGATATGTACCCGCGAACCGGCTTCGTCCATAGCATCGATAGCCTTATCCGGCAAAGCACGGTCAGAGATATAACGGGTCGTCAGCTTTACACAGGCCTTGATAGCTTCATCTGTATAGCGGACATTGTGATGGTCTTCATACCGGGATTTGATATTGTTTAATATTTCAACAGTCTCTTCAAAAGAAGTCGGTTCTACCAGCACCTTCTGGAAACGACGTTCCACAGCACCATCTTTTACAACATTCTGGCGGTACTCATCCAGAGTAGTTGAGCCGATACACTGTATTTCCC
>CAJMQA010000190.1 GCA_905215395.1 uncultured bacterium
GATCCCTGAATGATCATGGGTTGTTTGTTTTGGCCATCCGGGTCCCAGTAATAGATGGGCAGGGTGGCTATGTCACCGCTGAAGGTGATGTCGGAGTTTTCCAGATAAAACCATCCGCTCAGCCAGTTGTCGCCGTTCGATTCTTCTCCTTGTGGGGTCTTGTCGATGATCCATCTGTATATGGCTGGAGTGGCAACCTGGCCTTTCATTTCGAAACTGTTGTTCCGGATGATTGCTGTGTTGATGGTTTCTGGCGGAGCGGCTGAGGTTTGTTGCGTTTGCAGCATGATCTTCATGCCGTCACATTTGCCGTCGATATGCCCTTTGATGGTGTACTGTTTGTTTTGTGCCTGGCACAAACAGAGACTCAGTATACAGAAAGATAATACAAGGATTGTTTTCATATTGATGCATTAAAATAGTTATGGTCATTTGAATAGATCAAGGCATATATTGCTGTAAAGTTTTGTCCAGTTCTGTCCCTCTCAATTTTTCATTGGATACCCGGATCACTCCGTCCTGTCCGATCAGGAAGCTGGCAGGTACGCCCGACAGGCCATATCCTATAGCGGCTTCTCCTTTAAAAGCTGCCGGATCGTTTAAATTCAGCCAGGGGGAATTTTCTTCTTTCAGGGCCTGCAACCATTTTGCTTTTTTATCATCCAGTGATACGGCATAGATTTCCAGACCTTTGGATTTGTATTTGGCATATGCCTTTTTCAGGTTGGGTATTTCGCCCCGGCACGGACCGCACCAACTGGCCCAAAACTCCAGAATAGTGTATTTGTTTTTGGCAATCACATCCGACAATTTCACGATATTGCCGTTTATATCTACGGCGTGGACATCTTTGAATTTTTTACCAGCTGCTATGGTTGCCTGCATGGCTTCTTCTTTTTGCATGTCTTCAAAGACTGTCCGCATTTTGGCAACCAGCTTACTTCCCCCCAGTTCTTTTTCATAACTTTTAAGCAGGGCGATCCGCTTTTCGTAGGGATATTTATCCCACTGCTGTGTACTTGAAACCGCAAAAGCTTTTGCCAGGACAGGTGCCTTTGGATCATCCAGGACTTTGTTAAAGCTACGGCTTTCCACAGCGATGGCGACTTCCGCTTTCCGATTGATGAGTTTATGTTCTTCCGGTGTTAATTCTTCGTAGGTTTTCCCGGCTATCAGGCTGTCTATGGTTTTGTTATAGGCATCGACAGCATCGTTGTATGCTTCACTGTTTTGGGAGCCCATGACCATATCGTGCAGAGTTCCTCCTTTTATGATGACACTGTTATTGTTGCAGGTATAGGTATAGTCTGCATTCTCCAGAATTAAACGCCCTACTCCGTTTTGCCGGGTACTTATAGCTACTTCCTGCGGTTCGGAGACATAGCCTTTGAGCTCGAATTTTCCGTTTACGAGAGGTGCACTTGCCAGTATCTGATCATTTGCTCCGTATAGGAACATGCTGTCTGTCTGGAAAGTCGAAGGATAATTTCCGGTTAATGTCCCCTTGATGGTAAAACCCGTTTTTTGAGCATAGCTTCTATTTCCCGCAATTAAACAGATTGTTGCCAGAATCATAAAAAAGGTGTACTTCATGTTTTTTAATTTTGATGGTTAATAATTGATGTGTTCGTTAAGTGCGACTTTTCAGTGCTGTCATTTAGAGGGTGTGTTATAGATCATATATCTGTAAATATGATATCATAATCTATATTTTATATATGTTTATATGTTTTGTATGAAAATATTAGTTTAGTGCTATATTTGTTGTATAAAAATTATTTTTGTATTGTATTGATATTTTTGTTCATTATATATACGGAAATAAATTAAGGTTCATTGAATGATGGTGAGATTTTTTTTGAAAAAAAACAGAAAAATCGTTGGAATGTTAAAAAAATATTTTTAGTGACTGTATACAATTTTACAGTATAACAAAGCTAATTCTACAATTAAAACCTACATAGAAGTAAGATCTACTGTAAAGTGGTATATAAATGCCACATTTTTATCTGATGGGGAATTTTATACTTACTGATTGTAGGGGAGGAACGGGGCGTGATATGTATTATTGAAAATACAGGCTCCGGTTCTGGGTGAGGAAGAATAGAAGGATAAATTTATCCTTTGAGTCAGAGCAGTTTTGCCGGATTTTTCTCAGGGCATTGACCAGAAGAGTGTTTACCGTAGCGACCGAGATGCCTAATTGGTTGGCTGTTTCTTTGTAGGAGAGGCCTTGGAGATAGATGCATTTGATAATTTCCCGGCTTCGGTCGGGTAATTGTTCTATCTCATGTTTTAAGAGTGAGAATACCTCTTCTTCGAATGTGTCGTATTCTTCCCATCTTTGCTCGAAATGCTGGATGTCCGAAGCATTTTTCAGGGGATCTTTTTTTTCGATCCGGTCGTAAACCAGATTGCGGACAGAAGTGTAGAGAAATGATTTCAGGGTTTGCGGTTGCAGATTACGGCCGTTTTCTTTTTCCCAGAGTTTGATAAAAAAGTCCTGTACCACATCTTCAGCTTTCGACAGGTCGTTGAGAAATCCCGCAGCCCAGATCACCAGAGGTTTATAGTATCTGGTGAACAAATATTCCATCCCTTTTTCGTCCCGGCGGGCGAGAAGGGAACATATGGTACTGTCGGGTATCTGCATTTTAAAAATTAAATCGTATTACCAACTGCCGCTGGCTCCGCCTCCTCCGAAACCTCCCCCTCCGAAACCTCCGAATGAGCCGCCTCCGCTTCTGAATGAACCATAATTACTACCTCCTCCCAAGCCTCCGATAAAGAAAGGGGGAACGCCGCCACCGTGACTGCCGGTGGTGTAACCGCTGCGTTTCCGTACAAATAAAGGCAGCAGGAATACAATCAGGAAAGGCAGTATAATCCAGGAGATTCCATTGCCTTTGCGGGCATATTGCTCGGCCGTGTATTCACCGGCTGTCAATTGCATCAATACATCCGTCCCTTTGTCGACTCCGGCATAATAATTTCCGGCCTGGAATTGGGGGATGATTTCGTTGCGTATGATACGGGAAGCTATGGCGTCGGGGACGACTCCTTCCAGTCCATAGCCGACAGCAATGGCTACCTGGCCGCTTTCGCGCTGGGTTTTAGGTTTGATCAGTACCAGTATGCCGTTGTCCTTTCCTTTTTGTCCGATTCCCCATTTTTCTGCCAGTTGCTGGGCATAATCATTGGGATCATATCCCTGAAGGGAAGGTACTGTAACGACCGCTATCTGTGTGGAGGTGGTGTCGTTAAAATTCCGGAGCTTCTGTTCCAGAGCTGCCTGCTGGCGGGGATTGAACATTCCTGTGAAGTCGTTCACGATCCTGCGGGGCTGCATGGGAGTCGGAAAATCCTGTGCCCATACGTGGCAACTCAGAAACAGTGTTATGAGAAGAATCAAATATTTCATTGTACTTAATCTTTAAAAGAAATTTCGTCCGGCAGTTCATTGACATCGTCCGACTGATATGGAAAATAAGCTTTCAACTGTTTTCCTGCTTCCCGGACAGCTTCGCATACCCCTTCACAAATCTGTCCTTGTCTGAACTGTTCTACCATATGATTTTTCGTTTCGTCCCAGAAATCGGCGGGCACTTTGGCGTTAATACCCGCATCTCCCAGGATGGCCAGCTTTTTGTCGTCCAGCGCAACAAAAATCAAAACTCCGTTGCGCAAAGCGGTTTTATGCATTTTTAATTCTGCGAAAACCTGAGCAGCCCGGTCGAGTACATCTTTGGAAGTATGGTTTTCAAAATGCACACGGATTTCTCCGGAAGTGTTTTTTTCTGCTTCCTGAATAGCTGCCACCATGGCTTGTTTTTGCTCCTCTGTGAAACGTTTGGATGGACTCATAGCTTAAAATTCTACTTTCGGGGCATTTTCGGCTCCGGCATTGGCTTCGAAATAAGGTTTTGCTGTGAAACCGAACATTCCGGCAATCATATTTTTCGGGAATTGGCGGATATAAGCATTGTAGCTGTGTGCTGCATCATTGAATTTCCGGCGTTCTACAGCGATGCGGTTTTCCGTTCCTTCCAACTGTGCCTGCAAATCCAGAAAATTCTGGTTGGCTTTCAGGTCCGGATAGTTTTCTGAAATGGCCATCAACCGCGATAAGGCAGAAGATAATTCACCCTGTACACTATTCAGTTTTTTCAGTGTGGCCTCATCCAGCTGGTCGATATTCAGCTGCATCTGGGTGGCCTTGGCACGGGCGTTTACCACTTCAGTCAGGGTGTTTTCTTCATGAGCTGCATATCCTTTGACGGTATTGACCAGATTCGGGATCAGGTCGAGTCGCCGCTGGTATTGGTTTTCTACATTTGACCATTGGGCTGCTACCCCTTCGCTCATGTTGACCATTCCATTGTAAGTTCCTTTAAACCAGAAGAAAATACTTAATACAACAACGGCAATTACGATTAAAACAATATATCCCTTTTTCATACGTTTATAATTTTTTTTCAGTTTCAGATAGACAAAGTTAATGATTTCTACGACTTCCTTGAGGCTGATGGAAAGAAAACTTTTTGGATGATTTATTAAATCCTGTATATTTGTTGTAATTTTATTGTAAAAGTGAACTTAAAAAAACAACATCAGTTTGAATCGGTCTTCCGTATGCATTACAGGGAATTGTATCTGCATGCCCTTAGTTTTGTGAGGGTAGAGGCAGAAGCGGAAGATATTGTGAACGATGTTTTCGAATATGTTTGGGATCATTATGAACGCCTGGATACCTCTGAATCTTTACGTCCTTTTCTATATACATTGACCCGTAACAAATGCCTGGATTTTTTGCGGCGTGAGAAGGCAAAAGAGAGATTCAGGCAGTATTATGCAGATTTGCCCCGGGAGATGGAGGTTGATTATAAGGATTATGAAGACCTGATCGCGAAAATCATGAAACTGATTGACGAACTGCCTGCCCAGACTTCAACTGTGTTCCGGAAATGTTTTATTGAGAAAAAAACATACAAAGAAACCGGAGAAGAACTGGGAATTTCGGTAAATACTGTCAGAACGCATATTTCCAAAGCTTTGCGTATCTTGAGGGGAGGACTTTTGGACAAAGAAATCCGGATATTTTTATTTATTTTCAGAAAAAAGTAAAAAAAATTGCTTTTTCACATCGCACATTTTTGATGTCATTACGTGGTATGGTCAAAAGTGATAAAAATGATTTCAGACCACGATCGTATCGAATTTGCCCTTTATCTGTTAAATCATCCGGAGGAATTCCGTAGTTCTGCCGTTCAACGCTGGTTGGCGGAGGCTGGTAACCGGAAATTGCTGGAACAATTGCGCTTTTTTCTGGAGGCAGGCTTGTCTCTGGAAAAGGAGGTTGTACCGGATGTGGAGAGACGTTTGGAGATATTTATGCGGACCCGGAAAGCAGCAGCGAGGAGGAAATTGATACGTACGCTGTCTGTTGCTGCTTCGGTTATGTTGCTGCTGGGAGGGATTGGATTGTGGGGATTCAGGAAATCCGGAGAAGTGAGGAAACCGGCAGAGCCGGTCGTTACAGCTGTAAATACGATTGTCCCCGGAAAGAAGCAGGCTGTCCTGGTCACGGAAAGCGGCGAACAGATTTTATTGGGTGGTGCTGTTTCGCAACAGGTAAATACCGGAGACGGCATCCGGATAGATTATGATAGTGTGGCAGGAATCCGTTATGAAACTGTTGGCGAAGAAATACCGGTGTACCATACGTTGAAAGTTCCTGTGAGTGGGGAATATCAATTGACACTGAGCGACGGGACAATGGTGTGGTTGAATTCCGGTTCGGAATTGAAATATCCGGTTCGGTTTCAGGGAAATATCCGGCAAGTGGAGCTGAAAGGTGAAGCTTACTTTGAGGTGAGTAAGGATAAGAAAAAGCCTTTTATGGTATTGGCAGGAGAGGTCAGTACACGTGTATACGGTACAGAATTTAATATCAGATCGTATGCGGGGGAAGAGGTGAGCGTCACCCTGGTAAAAGGAAGTATATCGGTAAAAAATGAATTCTTAAAGCAGGAACGTATGCTGCAGCCAGGTGAAAATGCCTGTCTGTCCGGAAATGATTTCCGGATTGAACAGGTAGACGTCCGGAAGTATACTGCCTGGAAGGAAGGCTATTTCTATTACGAAAACGAATGTCTGGATCATATTCTGAAAGATTTGAAACGTTGGTATGATTTCGATGTTGTATACACAGACAACAATCTGGGAAATTTGCGCTTTGAATTCTGGTCGTTTCGCCATACCCCCATAGAAACGGTAGCCCGTACTTTGACAAGGACGAATCGGATCGATATGAAGATGGATGGAAAGACTTTGATCATTTCAGAAGCAAACCGATGAAAAAGATTAATTAACCTTATCTAAATTGAAATTTATGAGAAAAAAGCTGATGTGTGAGTATCCTGATGCCCGACGTTGGAGCGGACTGCCAGGAAAGTTGGTGCTAACCGGCCTGACGATACTGTTTTGTGTCGTGTCCTCTATGGCTTCGGGGTTTTCGCAGAACCGGATCGATCGTTTGGTGCTGAAAGATGTAACTTTGTCGGAGGCTGTGAAAAAATTGTCGGAGGTGGGAAATTGCAAGTTTGTATTCAACTACGATGACCTGAATAAATACAGGGTCAGCGTTGAACTGGAGGATAGGGATGTGCGGGAATGCCTGAATCTGTTGTTGAAAGACAAGCCGTTCCGGTATGAGTTTC